>JALRCL010000209.1 GCA_023268575.1 Patulibacter sp. | reverse complement strand
CTCGAAGGAGGAGCTCGAGGCCCTCATCGGAGCCGTGCATCGAACAGTGCAGCGGCGGCTACCAGTGACGTTCGCCGGCGCAGGTCTTCCTCAGCTGCCCGGCCTCGCTGGCGACGCGAAGTCCTACGCTGAGAGGCTGTTCAAGTTCCCGATGATCGGCGAACTCGAAGAGGACGCTGCTCGGGAAGCGCTCGTGGAGCCCGCGAAGCAGCAGGCGATCGAGTTCGACGACGACGCGGTGGCCCGGATCCTCTCCTACACCGAGGGCTACCCCTACTTCATCCAGGAGTTCGGCAAGGCCGTCTGGGATCTCGCGCCGGGACCATCGATCGGCCCCGACGACGCGGCCGCCGCCCAAGATGTCGTCGAGGCGGAACTCGACGAGAGCTTCTTCCGCTCTCGGATTCAGCGGTCCACCGTGGAGGAACGTCGCTACATGCGCGCGATGGCCGAACTCGGCCCCGACGCGCAGAAGGCAGCCGACGTGGCGCAGGTCCTCGGCCGATCGTCCGAGCAGGTCGCCCCGTTGCGAGCACGCCTCATCAACAAGGGCCTGCTCTACACCCCGCGCTATGGGTACGCCAAGTTCACCGTGCCGCAGTTCGACCGCTTCATGCGTCGCCACATGGAGCTGGACGACGATCCACCCGCCGAGCGGTAGCGGACCTACCGGCCCAGCCCGCTCAGAACCCCATCGAGCGGCCGATGATCTCCCGCATGATCTCGGACGTCCCGCCGTAGATCCGCTGGACGCGCGAGTCGCGCCAGAGCCGGGCGATCGGGTACTCCTCCATGTAGCCGTAGCCGCCGTGCAGCTGGACGCAGCGGTCCACGACGCGGTTCTGCATCTCGGTGATCCAGAGCTTCGCCTTCGCCGCCTCGGCGCCGGTGAGCTCGCCCGCCAGCAGCGCCTCGATGCAGCGGTCGACGTAGACCCGGCCGATCGAGACCTCGGTCTGCATGTCGGCCAGCGCGAAGCGGTTCGCCTGGTGGCTGCCGATCGGCCGGCCGAACGCCTGCCGCTCGCGGCAGTACTCGGCGGTCATCTCCAGCGCCTTCTCGGCGACGGCGATCCCCATCACCGCCATCGACAGCCGCTCCCGCGGCAGGTGGCGCTTCAGGTGCACGAGTCCGCGGCCCTGCTGCCCGAGCAGGTCCTCCTGCGGCACGAAGAGCCCGTCGAAGAAGAGCTCCGCGGTGTCCTGCGCGCGGCGCCCGACCTTCTCGAGCTTGCGCCCGCGCGTGAAGCCCTCGGCGCTCGCGTCCGCGACGAGCAGCGTGATCTCGCCGTCGCGCGGGTCCGGGTCGCCCTCGGCGGCGAGCTTCGCGCAGATGATCACGCGGTCCGCCTGGATGCCGGCGGTGATGAACGTCTTCGCCCCGTCGACGACGTAGCCGCCCTCGACCGGCCGGGCGGTCGTCGCCATCGCGCGCAGGTCCGAGCCCATCCCCGGCTCGGTCATCGCGATCGCGAACATCAGCTCGCCGGCGACGAAGCCCGGCAGCCAGCGCGCCTGCTGCTCCGGCGTGGCGAGGTCGCAGAGGTAGCCGCAGAGGATGTCGCCCTGCAGCGAGAGGTTGTCGCCGATGGCGTTCGCGTAGGCGACCTCCTCGTCGACGATCGCGTTGAAGCGGAAGTCGGCGATCCCGAGGCCGCCGTGCTCCTCCGGGACCTCGAAGCCGAAGAGGCCCTGCCGGGCGGCCTTCGTCCAGAACGACCGCGGGACCATCCCCTCGGCCTCCCACGCGTCGACGTGCGGGACCGCCTCGCGCTGGAGGAACGCGCGGGTCGCCGCGCGGAACTCGTCGTGGTGGTCCTCGAACAGCGTGCGCCTCATGCGGCCGCCCCGCTCGGTCCCGGAACGGCCACCTCGATCGCGTCGACGCGCGCCGTCGTCTGGAAGCCGGCGTTGATCCGCTCGACCGTCGCGTCGGCGATCAGCAGGAAGAGCGTCGTGCCGTCGGGGCCGCCGAGCACGGAGTCCACGACGTAGTCGCCGCCCTCCGGGGGGATCGCGATCACGTCGGTCACCGTCCCGTCGGGGAGGACCCGCCGGAACTCGCCCTGCAGGCAGAGGGAGACCCAGACGCCCTCCTGCGCGTCGACGCAGATGCCGTCGACGACGTGCGTGTCCGGCGGGCCGAACTCGCGCACGGTCCGCCGCTCGCCGAGCGCCCCGTCCGGGCCGACGTCGAAGACCGACAGCCGCGTGACGGGCGAGGAGAACGACTCGCTGACGTAGAGCCGCCGCCCGTCGGGCGAGAGGACGACGCCGTTGGGGAAGCCGAGCCCGCCGCCCTGCAGCGCGACCCGGCCGTCCGGCTCGCGGACGATGAGCCCCGTCTCGCGCAGCTCCTCGCCGGCGAACCAGTCGAAGCCGAAGTGGCTGATGTACGCGCGGCCCTCGGCGTCGACGGCCATGTCGTTCGGGTGGATGCCGACGGTCGACAGGTCGCCGGCGTCCTCGGTCGTCGTCGCGCCGGGCGCCAGCCGCAGGAGCCGCTGGTCCTCCTGGGAGACGACGAGCAGCGACCCGTCGGGCGCGAAGCCCAGGCCCGACGGGCGGGTCGGGACGTCGACGACCGTCTCCAGTCCGGACTCCGGCGTCCAGCGGTGGACGCGCCGGTGCTTCATCTCCGAGAACCAGAGCGCGCCGTCGTGCCAGCGCGCCGCCTCCAGGTAGCCGAGGTCGCTGACGATCGTCCTGCGCGCCGCGTCGGGCATCGGGTCCTCCGGGGTCGTTGGGAGCCGCTCGTCGACCCTATTCCGGCCACCCGCGACCGGGCGCCGCCGGGGTGCCCGGGCCTCTGTGGACCTCTCCAGCCGGGCACGGCGACCCGGGCCGGCGGGCCCCGAGGAGCGGCCGGCGCCGGGCGCGCCTCAGGGCCGGACGAGGACCTTGATCGCGTCGCCCCGCCCGAGCTGCAGGCGGAACGCCTCGTCGATCCGGTCCAGCGGCAGCTCGTGGCTGATGAACGCGTCGGCGTCGATCTCCCCGCAGCGCAGCAGGTCGACGACCGCGGCGAACTCGTCGCGGTAGCCGAGCGAGCCGACGACGCGCAGCTCCTTCTCCATGATCCGGGTCGGGTTCAGCTCGATCTTCCGGCCGTGCACCGCGGCGATCACGAGCGTGCCGCCGTGACGCGTGGCCTTGATGCCGTCCAGCAGCGCCGGGCCGGAGCCCGCGCAGTCCACGACGACGTCCGCGCGGGCTCCGCGGCCGCCGGCGCCCGGGCCGGTGATCGCCGCGACGGCGTCGACGAGCGGCTGCTCGAGCGGGTCGCAGGCGACGTCGGCACCGAGCTCCAGCGCGACGGCGCGACGCGCCGGCGACGGGTCGCTGACGACGATCCGCCCGACGCCGCGCAGGCGCAGCAGGCGCACGACGCCGAGGCCGATCATCCCCGCGCCGAGCACGACCGCGACCGCGTCCGGGGCGGGGTCGGCCTGGTGCACCGCGCGCAGCGAGACGGCGAGCGGCTCGACGAGCGCGCCGGCCCGGTCGTCGACCTCGTCGGGCAGCGGGAAGACCGTCAGCCCGACCTGCGCCTTCGGCACGAGCACCCGGTCGGCGAACCCGCCCGGCGTGCCGTAGCCGATGTTCAGCGCGTGGCCGGCCTCGCAGAGCTGGATCTCGCCCTCGAGGCAGCGCGGGCACGCCCCGCACGGGGTGAGCGGCCGGACGGTGACCCGATCGCCGACGGCGACCCCCGCGACGCCGTCGGCCTCGCGCACGCGGCCGGAGAGCTCGTGGCCGAGGACCTGGCCGGGCGTGGCGGCGAAGCCCGAGGCGTAGCTGTGCAGGTCGGAGCCGCAGATGCCGCACGCGGCGACGTCGAGCACGAGCTGCCCCGGGCCGGCGACGGGCGCGTCGACCTCCGTCAGCTCGAGCTCCTGCGGGGCGTTCCAGCGAGCGGCGCGCATCGGCTCAGGCGGTGATGTCGACGACGATCCGCGAGCCGCCGGTGCGGCCCTCGTGCACGCGCTGGACGCCGTCGGCGACCTGATCCAGCGGGATGACGTCGCCGATGACGTGGGGCAGGTGGAGCCGGCCGGCGGCCATGAGCTCGAGCACGGCTCCGACCTCCTCCGGCTCGTTGCCGTAGGAGCCCACGAGCTCGCGCTCGCGCATGACGAACGTGATCAGGCGCCCGGCGGCGGCCGGCTCGTGGCCGATGCCGACGACGACCGCGCGGCCGCCGTCGTCGAGCGAGCGCACCGCGCCCTCGGTCGTCGTCGCGCGGCCGACGAACTCGAGCGCGACGTCCATCTTCCCGGCGATCTCGTCGAGCGCCTCCTCGGGGGCGAACGCCGCGTCGGCGCCGGTGTCGAGCGCCCACTCGCGGGCGTCCGGGCGCGGGTCGACCGCGATCACCTGCGACGCGCCGACGGCCTTCGCGATCCCGACGGCCGAGAGGCCCAGCCCGCCGGTCCCCCAGACGACGACGCGGCTGCCCTCGGTCGTCCCGCCCCGGCCGACGACCGCGTGGTAGGCCGTCGCGACGGAGTCCGTGGCCACCGCGGCCATCTCCCACGACAGGCCGTCGGGGACGGGCGTGAGGTTGCGCGCCGGCAGGCGGATGAGGTCGGCGAACGCGCCCTCGCGCTCGGCGCCGATGCACGCTCGCTCGCGGCAGAGCACGGTGCGCCCGCGGCGACACGCGTCGCACTGCTGGCAGGTGACGATCGGGATGAGCGACACGCGCGTCCCGGGCTCCGGGCCGGAGGTATCGGGACCGAGCGCGCGGACGATGCCCGCGGCCTCGTGCCCCAGCACGATCGGCTGGTACGAGGTCTTCGCGCTGCCGTCGATGACGAAGTGCGCGTCGGATCCGCAGATCCCGACGCGGATCGGCTCGACGAGCGCCTCGCCGGAGCCGGGCGCCCCCGGCTCCTGCCAGTCGCGCACGGTGAAGCCGTCGTGGTCCAGGACTGCGGCACGCATCAGCGGTGCTCCTCGGTCGGGGTGACGAGCGCCGCGGCGGGAGCCGCGGGCTCGGGGACGATCCGCGCGGCGACGAGCCGCGCCGTCCAGGAGTTCGACGGCGCGACGACCCCGCGCCACGGCCCGGCGGGCGGGCGCAGGTCGGCGACCGTGCCGGGCGGCGGCACCTCGAGCAGCAGCTCGGCGGCGCCGGCGGCCAGCAGCGCGGCGACCGTTCGGCGCAGGCGCCGTGCCGGGTCCGGCGCGGTCGCGTCGAGCGCGACGAGGATCGGGCCGTCGAGGTCGGCGGGCAGCGCGTCCGGCCCGTGGACCCGCGGCGTGCCCGCGGGCGCGGCGACGAGGACCGGCACCACGCGACGCTCGTGCGCCCAGGCCAGCACGCGCGCCACGCGCGGATCGGGCTGCGGGGCGACGAGCCGGCCGACCCCGGCGAGCACCGTGCCGGCGCCGCCGTCGACGGTCACTGCCGCGCCCTCGTCCAGCCACGTGGCGCCGACCCGCACCCGCCGGCGGTCGCCGTCGATCCGCAGGTCGGCGTCGCAGACGACGGGCCGCCCGAGCGCCCAGGCGCCGAGCGTCGCCTCGCCGTCCCAAGCGCTGCGGGAGGAAACGATCGCCGCGCAGCGCGCGACGGTCGCGGCGTCCTGCGGCCCGGCGAGCGGGCCATCGAGGACGAGCACCGGGGCGGCGCCGCGCGCGACGGCCGCCTCCACGCCGCCGCGGTCCACGACGAGCTCGCCGACCACGGCTCCCGGCGACGCGCCGGTCGCCCGCAGCAGGGGCTCCTGCCCCGGCGCGCGCGCCGGAACCGGCGCCTGCAGGCGGTCGAGCGCCCCGCTCGGGATCCGCTCCAGCGCGGCCTCGACGTCGAGGATCGCCTCGTCGACGAGGTCGACGGCGATCCGGATCGCCGCGGACCCGCTGCGGCACCCGCTGCCGGCGCGCAGGAACCAGAGCCGCCCCCCGTCGACGGCGAAGTCGACGGAGCACATGTCGCGCCCCTCGGCCTCCACGAGCGTCAGCGCTCGCTCGAGGTCGGCGTGCAGCGCGGGCTGCCGCGCGCGCAGGCCGCCGAGCGGCTCGTCGGCACAGGCCCGGTCCGGGGCCGGCCGGCGGTGGCGTCCGCAGGCGTCGGGGCTGCCGGTCACCGGATCGCGGCTGAACACGACCCCGGAGCCGGAGCGCCCGTCGGGCCGATCGCCGTGGACCATCGCCTGCACGACGACGACCGGCGCGCCCCCGTCCCGCGTCCGGTGCGCCCGGCGCAGGCCGACGATCGCCTCGCGCAGCTGGTCGGCGGCCCCGTCGGGCAGCGCGGTGCCGGTGGCGGCGATCGCGGCCCGCAGCGCCGCGGCGCCGTCGCCGGCCCGAGCCGCGGCCTCGACCGCGGCGGGGTCGATCCTGCGCACCGCCCGCGCGAAGGTCCGCAGGAAGCGGAGCTCCAGCCGCGCCGCCCACGCGGCGCCGTCGCGCTCGCGGATCCCGTGCAGGACCGCGGCGTCGAGGCCGAGGTCGAGGACCGTGCCCGTCCGCGGCGGGCCGACGAGCACGGCGACGAGCAGCGGCCGCTCGGGGTCGCCGACGCGCAGGCCGGTCTCGAGCTCCAGCGCGTTCATCCGCTCGGCGACCTCGCCGCGCAGCAGGCACGGCATCGCGTCGGCGGGCCCGTCGCGCCAGGCCGCGGCCGGGATCGCGAAGCCCGGAGGCGTCGGCAGGCCGAGCGCGGCGAGCGCCGCGACGCTCGCCCCACGCGGGCTCAGCAGCTCGGCGCTGCGGATCCCGCCGTCCAGGGGCACGGCGTGCGTCGCCGCGCCGCCGAGACCTCTCCTCCTCGACCCCATCGCGCCGCATTCTCATCGACGTGCAGGGCCGCGATCCGGCGTCGGGCGCGGGACGTTGGTCGTTCCTCCAAGGGGCGCGCGAGACCCGCTCGACGAGGCCTCCACGCAGGCCGCGCCGCGCGGTCCGCACGGGCCTGGGAGCGCGGGCGAGCGGTCCGCGGAACGACGACGGGCCCCCGTCCCGGCGCGTGGCGCGCGGGACGAGGGCCCGTGACGGCCGGCCGTCGGCGGCGTGACCGCCGCCGGCCCGGAGGCTCAGCCGAGGATGCGGTCGATCTCGGCGTTCAGGCGCGGCTTCGGCATCGCGCCGACGATCTGGCCGACCGGCGCGCCGTTCTTGAAGACGATCATCGTCGGGATCGACATGATCCCGTACTTCGCGGCCGTCTGCTGGTTGTCGTCGGTGTTGAGCTTCACGACGCGGACGTCGCTGCGCTCGCCGTCGATCTCCTCCAGGACGGGGCTGACGGCGCGGCACGGGCCGCACCAGGGGGCCCAGAAGTCGACGAGCGTCGCCTCGTCGCTCTCGATGACCTCGGCCTGGAAGTTGCTGTCGGTGACCTCGGGGACGGACCCAGCCATCGTGTGCTCCTCGGGGTGGTGCGTGGCGTCGGAACGACGGTGCGGAGCGCCGCCGTCCTCACACTATACAAAGTGAAGTGACCGGACGGGCCGGTTGGCCGTCGTGCCGGTCCGTCTTCCCGCTGGAGCCCACGCGCACGCCCGCCGACGAGCGGGGCGCGCGGATCACTCGCCGCCGACGGGCGGGACCGGCTCGGGGTCCGGGCCCGGCGCGACGAGCGGCGCGCGGGGCGGCTGCCACCCCGATCGCCGCAGCGCCGGCACGAGCAGCGCGGCCTCGCGCGCGATCCCCACGTGCATCTTCGAGCTGCCGGCCGTCCGGT
>JALRCL010000114.1 GCA_023268575.1 Patulibacter sp. | reverse complement strand
CCACCCCCGACCTCCCCCCAGGATCGGGTGCGCGAGGCCGACGGCGGGCTCCTTCCCCGGGCGACGCGGCGAGCGGGCACCCCGGCCAGACCGCGGGCCCGCCCGCCGCGCCGGTTCGGCGGGCATCGGGGTCGCGGCGAGCGGCCGTCCGCGCGGGTCAACCGGTGACGCCGACGACGAAGGTCGCCGTCAGCGCCTCGCCCGGCGCGACCCGCCGCAGGCCGTCGCCGCTGCGCAGCGCGTTCGTCGGGGCGGTCATCGGCTCCCAGGCGACGAACGCCTCGCCGGCGGGCGCCCACGCGTGCCCGATCGGGTACCCCGGCGCGCCGAACGCGACCGTCAGCGTGCGGCCGCCGCCGCGCAGCACGAAGCCCGCGCCGGTCGCGGCGTACTCCGCGTCGACGGTGCGGTCGCCCAGCGGCCCGTCGGTCCAGCTCGGCGCGATGCGGCGGCCGGTGGGGATGCCGCGCGCGTCGAGCTCGAGCTCCTCGCCGACCGGCAGCGCGACCTCGAGCGCCGCGCGCGGGACGCCCGGCAGCGTGAAGAGCGGGTGCCAGCCGAAGCTCACGGGCACGGCGACCGATCCGGTCGCCTCGATCGTCGTGGCGACGGCGAGCTCCTCGCCGGTGAGCGACGCCGCGACCCGCAGGCGGTGGGGGAAGGGGAACCAGCGCTGCTGCTCGGCCGTGAGCTCGTGCTCCGCGACGAGCCGGTCGGGCGCCCGCTCGACGACCCGCCACGGCACCCCGGCGAGCAGCCCGTCCTTCGGCAGCCCCGCGCCGTCGACCTTCACCCGGGCGGGGTCGAGCGCCACCGGCCCGTCGGGGCCGTCGAGCACGAGCCCGTCGAGCCGGTTGGCCCACGGCGCCAGCAACGGGATCCCGAACGCCGCGCCCCGCTCCCGGTACGCCTCGAGGCCCCCGCGCTGGCCGAGCAGCTCCTCGCCGCGGTGACGCAGCGACGAGCAGACCATCCCCGCGTCGGGATGCCACGTCGTCGTCAGGTCGCCGGCGCGGAGCTCGATCACGTCTCGATGATGGCGCCCCGGTCGGGCGCGGCGCGCGGAGGCCCGGCGTCGACCGCCGCCGCGACGCGCTCAGCGGCCGGCGAACGCCGGCGGGCGACCGGCGAGCACCGCGGCGGCGCCTTCCCGGAAGTCCGCGGAGTGGGCGAGCGCCGTCTGGGCGAGCACCTCCTGCTCGAGCGTGGCCTCGAGCGCCGGCTTCGCGGCCGCGTCGAGGATCCGCTTGGCGTAGGCCAGGGCGAGCGGCGCGCGCCCGACGAGCTCCTGGGCCAGCGCGCCGACGGTCGCCTCGAGCTCGTCGCCCTCCACGACGGCGTTCGCGAGGCCGATCCGGTGCGCCTCGTCGGCGTCGATGAGGTGCGCGGTGAGGATCAGCTCCTTCGCGCGACCGAGGCCGACGACGGCCGGCAGGCGCGAGCAGCCTCCGAGGTCCGGCAGCAGCCCGAGGGTCGCCTCCAGCGCCCCGAGGCGCGTCCCGCGCGCGAGGACCCGCAGGTCGGCGGCGAGCGCGAGCTCCAGGGCCCCGCCGATGCAGAGGCCGTGCACGGCGGCGATC
>JALRCL010000026.1 GCA_023268575.1 Patulibacter sp. | reverse complement strand
GGCGACGACATCGCCTGGATGCGCTTCGGCGAGGACGGCCGCCTGTACGCCATCAACCCGGAGGCCGGCTTCTTCGGCGTGGCCCCCGGCACCGGCATGGAGACCAACGCCAACGCGGTGCGGACGCTGTACGCCAACTGCATCTACACCAACGTCGCGCTGACCGACGACGGCGACGTGTGGTGGGAGGGCCTCACCGACGAGACGCCCGAGCACCTCACGGACTGGCACGGCAACGACTGGACCCCGGAGTCCGGGCACCCCGCCGCGCATCCGAACTCCCGCTTCACGGTCGCCGCCGCCCAGGCGCCGTCGATCGCCCCGAACTGGGAGGACCCCGCCGGCGTCCCGATCGACGCGTTCCTCTTCGGCGGTCGCCGCGCGACGGTGCTCCCGCTCGTGCGCGAGGCGACGTCGTGGGAGCACGGCGTGTTCCTCGGCGCGACGATGAGCTCCGAGCAGACGGCCGCGGCCTTCGGCACGGTCGGCCAGCTGCGGTTCGACCCGTACGCCCAGCTGCCGTTCGCCGGCTACAACATGGGCGACTACATGGCCCACTGGCTCAAGATCGGCCAGACCCCCGGCGCGAAGCTCCCGAAGGTCTTCTACGTCAACTGGTTCCGCAAGGACGCCGACGGCCGGTTCATCTGGCCCGGCTTCGGCGAGAACAGCCGCGTCCTGGAGTGGATCTTCCGCCGCTGCAGCGAGAACCCGCCGGAGGTCCTCGAGACCCCGATCGGCCTCGTCCCGCGCAAGGAGGACCTGAACCTCGAGGGCCTCGACATCAGCGACACCGACCTCGAGGCGCTCCTCACGGTCGACGCCGACGCCGTGAAGGCGGAGCTCCCGCAGATCGCCGCGTACCTCGAGCAGTTCGGCGACCGGCTTCCGGCCGCGGTGCGCACGCAGCTCGACGAGCTGCAGGCGAAGCTCGGCTGACCACCGCGCGGGCGCTCGCCCGCGCACTCCGCCGGCCCTCCGGGTCGGCGATCGCGGGCCGCCCACCGGGCGGCCCGCGCGCGTTGGCGGGGACCCGCGCCGTTCCGGACCATTCCGGACGGGATCTGACCGTTGTGCGCGCGAAGCTCCGGGCGTACCGTCCCGTCGTCGCCGCGCCCGTCCCGGCGTGGCGCGTCCCGTCCCGTCCCAGGAGTCGTCCCGCCGTGCCATCCGATCACGCCCCCGGCAGCCGCAAGGGCCTCGCGCTCGCGCTGCTGGCCACCGTCCAGTTCATCGTCGTCCTCGACGCCTCGATCGTGAACGTCGCCCTGCCCTCGATCGACGACGCCCTCCGGCTGGGGGACGACCTCTCGTGGGTCGTCAACGCGTACGTCCTCGTCTTCGGCGGGTTCCTGCTGCTCGGCGGGCGCCTCGCGGACCTGCTGGGCCGGCGCCGGCTGTTCATGACCGGCCTCGTGCTGTTCGCCGTCGCGTCGCTGCTCGGCGGCCTCGCGTCCTCCTCGGAGGTCCTCATCGCCGCTCGCGCGCTCCAGGGCCTCGGCGCGGCGCTCGTGTCGCCCGCGGCCCTCTCCCTCGTCACGACGACGTTCGCCGAGGGCGCCGAGCGCAACAAGGCGCTCGGCGTGTGGGGCGCGGTGGCCGGCTCCGGCGGGGCGGCCGGCGTCCTCCTCGGCGGAATGCTCACGGAGTGGGCGGGCTGGGAGTGGGTCCTGTGGGTGAACGTCCCGATCGCGCTCGGCGCCGCCGCCCTCGCGCCGCGGCTGCTGGCCGAGAGTCGCGACGAGCACGAGCAGCGCCGGTTCGACATCGTCGGCGCGCTGACGGTGACCGCCGGGCTCGCCGTCCTCGTCTACGCGCTCGTGGACGCCCACGAGGCGGGCTGGGGCTCGACCCAGACCCTCGGCCTCGGCGCGCTGGCGCTCGGCCTGCTCATCGTGTTCGTGGCCGTCGAGCAGGCGCAGGACCGGCCGCTCGTCCCGTTCGGGATCTTCGCCAACCGCACGCTCACCGGGGCGAACGTCATCGGCCTGCTGACCGGCATGGCCCTCTTCTCGATGTTCTTCTTCATCACGCTCTACCTGCAGAACGTGCTCGGCGAGGAGCCGCTGGAGACCGGCCTGGCGTACCTGCCGCTGTCGGTCGTCATCATCGGCGCCGCCGGGCTGGCCTCCGTGCTCGTGACGCGGATCGGGTTCAAGCCGACCCTCGTGGTCGGTCTCGTGCTGACCTCGGCCGGCCTGCTCTGGTTCTCGCAGGTGTCCTGGCCGGGCGGGAGCTACGCCGCCGACGTCCTCGGTCCGTCGATGCTCGCCGGTGCCGGCCTCGGCATGACGTTCGTGCCGGTGACGATCGCCGCCGTCAGCGGGACGTCGCCGGAGGAGGCCGGGCTGGCGTCGGGCCTCATCAACACGAGCCAGCAGGTCGGCGGCGCCCTCGGGCTGGCGATCCTCTCGACGATCGCCGCGACCCGGACCGGCGACGTGCTGGAGGCCGGCGCCGGCGACCCGCGCGTGGCGCTCACCGAGGGGTTCCAGGACGCGTTCCTGCTCGGCTCGGTCTTCGCGGCGGCCGGCGTGCTGCTCGCGCTGGCGCTGCTCTCGGGGCGGGAGAGCCGCGAGCACGCCGAGGCGGCGCGGGCCGGGACCGCGCCCGTCGCCCCGCCGGTCGGCTGAGGCCGCTCCGGATGCTGCGCGGTCGGGTTCGGCCGCCGACCGGCGGGATCCGTCCCCGGGTCCCTCCGGTCAGGCCGCGGGCCGTCCTCGCGGCGTGGCGCTCGTGCGCCCGCGGGACGTCCTCGGTGCCCTACGCCTCGGCGGGCAGCTCGACGAGCTGGCGCTTCAGGACCTTGCCGGTGGGGTTGCGCGGCAGCTCGTCGAGCACGAGCACGTCGCGCGGCACCTTGTAGCGCGCGAGGTTGTCCTTCACGAACGTCTGCACGTCCTCGGCGGTCAGCTCGTGGTCCTCGCGCAGCACGACGAAGGCGCGCAGCCGCTGGCCGAAGTCCGGGTCCTCGACCCCGACCGCGGCGGCGTCGGCGATCGCCGGGTGCGTGGCGAGCAGCTCCTCGACCTCGCGTGGGAAGACGTTCTCGCCGCCCGAGACGATCATCTCGTCGTCGCGGCCGTCGATGTAGAGGCGGCCCTGGGCGTCGAAGTGGCCGACGTCGCCGGTGGCCAGCAGGCCGTCGACGATCTCCTTGCCGCCGCCGCCGGTGT
>JALRCL010000019.1 GCA_023268575.1 Patulibacter sp. | reverse complement strand
CGAGCTCTCGGGCGGCCAGCAGCAGCGCGTCGCGGTCGCGCGGGCGATCGTCACCAACCCGGCGATCGTGCTCGCCGACGAGCCGACCGGCAACCTCGACTCGCGCACGACGGAGGAGGTCCTCGGGATCCTCGACGACCTGCGCGAGGCGGGCCGCACGATCGTCCTCATCACCCACGAGGACGAGGTCGCCGCCCGCGCGCGCCGCGTCGTCGAGCTCGGCGACGGCGAGATCCGCGCGGACCGGCGCCAGACCGCGCGCCCGCAGGAGGCGGCGGCATGACGCTGCGGGAGGTCGCCCGCACCGCCGCGGGCGGGATCGCGGCGAATCCGCTGCGCTCGGCGCTCACCGTCCTGGGCATGACGATCGGCGTCGCGTCGGTCATCGTGCTCGTCGCGGTCGGCAACGGGTCCAAGCAGGAGGTCCAGGCGAGCATCCGCTCCCTCGGCACGAACGTCCTGATGGTGTCCGCGCCGGGTGCGCGCGGCGGTCCAGGATCGAGCGCCTCCTCCGCACTGACCCTCACCGAGGACGACGTCCGGGCGCTCGACGACGACGAGCTGGCCCCGCACGTGCGGTCGGCCTCGCCGGTCGTCCGGGTCTCCTCGGCGACGATCGTCTCGGGCGCCACGAGCTACCAGCCCTCGCAGGTGCTCGGCACCGATCCCGCCTACCTCACGGCCTCGGACTACGCGATCGCGTCCGGCGACGCGCTCACCGACGCCGAGGTCCGCGACCACGAGCGGGTCGCCGTCATCGGGCCGACCGTCGTGCAGAACCTCGGCGTGGGCGTCGGGCAGAGCGTCCGGATCAACGGCGTCGCCTTCCGGATCGTCGGGATCACCGCGTCGAAGGGCGCGAGCGGCTCGACGAACCAGGACGACGTGGTGCTCGCCCCGTGGACCGCCGTGCAGGACGCGCTGGCGGGGTACGGCACGATCAGTCAGATCACCGTCCAGGCGACGGGCGAGGACGGCATCGACGCGGCCCAGGCCGAGGTCGCCGACATCCTCGACCGCCGTCACGACGTCGGGACCGCCGCGACGTCCCCGACCGCTGGTGCCGGGGTGGCCGGCCGCGCGGCGAGCGCGCGGAGCGGGACCCGCGGCGTGGCGGGCAGCCGCCTCGCCGCCGCGCTCGGCGCGTCCACGAGCAGCTCCGGCTTCCAGGTCGTCAACCAGGGCTCGATCCTCGCGGCGTCGAGCTCGACCACCGGCGTCTTCACGACGCTCCTCGGGGCGGTCGCCGCGATCTCGCTGCTCGTCGGCGGGATCGGGGTCATGAACATCATGCTCGTCTCGGTGACCGAGCGGACCCGCGAGATCGGGATCCGCAAGGCGGTCGGTGCCCGTCGCGGCGATGTCCTGGCCCAGTTCCTGACCGAGGCGGTCCTCGTCTCGAGCTTGGGCGGCCTGCTCGGCGTGCTCGTCGGGCTGCTCGTGAGCCGCGTCGAGATCGCCGGCGTCCGGCCGGACGTCGTCCCGTCCTCCGTCCTCCTGGCCTTCGGCGCGTCGGCGCTGTGCGGCCTGTTCTTCGGCACCTACCCGGCGGGCCGCGCTGCGCGGCTGCGCCCGATCGAGGCCCTGCGCTATGAGTGAGACCCAGCTCGACCCCGAGACCACCGAGCTCGACCTGCCCGACGAGGCCTGGGACGAGGAGGACCCGCCGCTGGCGGAGGACCTGCGCCGCGGCGGGGGACGGTCTGCGTGGCTCGCGCCGGTGCCGCTCGGTCTCGTCGCCGTGCTCCTGCTCGGGGTCGGCTTCATCGCCGGCGTCCAGGTGCAGAAGGGCCAGGGGGACGACGGCTCCGCGGCGGGCCTCGCGCGCGGTGGACCCGGTGGTCTGGCCGCGATGGCCGCGATGGCCGGGGGCCAGCGCGGCGGAGCTCCCGCCGGTGGCGGCGACGCGGCGGGTGGGGCGGCAGCAGCCGGTGGTGCCGACGCGGCCGCGGGCGCCTCCGGCTCCGGCTCGGGGACGACGGTGGGCGCGGTCGCGAACGTCAAGGGCTCACGGCTCTACGTCACGACGGCCGACGGCGCGACCGTCGAGGTCCGCGTCGGCGCGCAGGCCGACGTCCAGCGGCTGTCGCACTCGAGCGCCGGTGGCGTCCATCCCGGCGACGCGGTGATCGTTCAGGGCACGAGCCGCAGCGACGGCTCGATCAGTGCCACCGCGGTGCAGGCGACCGCGCCCGGTCTCTCGGCGCTGTCGCTCTTCGGCGGAGGACGGGCGGGCGCAGGACAGTCCGGCGGCGGCACCGCGCCGTCGGGCTCGGGCTCGACCGGGCGCTCGGGCGCCGGCTCGCGTTCGGGCTCCGCCGTCGACCAGCTCTTCGAGGGTGGCTGAGCCGCCCTCTTCCGGATCCAGTCAGAGGAGGACCACATGCGGGACGGCAACGCCGGCGGCACCGCGCCGCCGGTCCCAGGACGGTCGGCGCGCGCACTCGCGCTGACGCTCGCGCTCGGCGCGATGCTCGCGCTCGGCGCGTGCGGCGGGGGCGACGAGGCATCCTCGAGCGCGACGCGCACGACGGCGGCTGCGGGCGGCGATCGTGGCGCGGTCGCCGCCTGTCTGAAGGAGCAGGGCGTCGAGCTGCCGGAGCGGCCCGACGGCGCCCGCGGCTCCGGCGGCCCCCCGGGCGGCGGTCCCGGGGGCCAGGTGCCGGACGGGGCCGGGGGTCCGCCGGCGGGCGGTCCGCCCGACGGGCTGCCGGGCGGCGACGGGCTGCCGGGCGGCGGCGCCCCCGGGGGCACCGGCACCACCGGCCGGGGGCCGACGCCCCCCGGCGCCGGGATGAGCGACGAGCAGCGCGAGGCGTTCCGCAAGGCGCTCGAGACGTGCGGCGCCCGGATGGGCGGGCGCGGCGGACCGGGCGCAGGGCGAGGCACCGCCGACCCGCGCCTCCGGCGGCGCGTGCAGGCGTACGTCGCCTGCGTGCGGAAGCACGGCTACGACCTGCCGGACCCGGACTTCTCGGGGAACGGGCCGATCTTCGACCCCGGCGAGGTCGACCGCGACGACGCGACGTTCCGCAAGGCGAGCGCGGCCTGTCAGTCCGAGCTGCGGCCCGCGCGCGGGCAGGACGCCGAGCGTGGCGCGGGAGCGGGCTCGGGCGGCTCGAGCAGCTGATCGCCACGGTCGCGGGGCGCGCCGAGCAGCTGATCGCGACCGGTCGCGGGGCGCGCCGGGTGGCACGTCCCGCGACCGGCTCGCGGGGATCCGTCCGTCCGGCCGCGGCGCCGTGTCGGCGGTGGTCCTTTCCGCGTCGTCCCGACGCGGGCAGGAATCCGCGCGCCAGGCGGATCCGTGCCCGCGCCCTCGGGCGCCGCGGCGTCCCCGGGCGTGGCAGGATCAGGGCACCCGAAACCCTGGAGGAACCGTGTCCGTCGTGAAGATCAACGCGATCGAGGTCGCCCCCGACCGCGCCGCCGAGCTGGAGGAGCGGTTCGCCAACCGCGTCGGAGAGGTCGAGCAGCAGCCGGGGTTCGAGGGCTACGAGCTCCTGCGCCCCGTCGCCGGCGAGACGCGGTACTTCGTCTACACGCGCTGGGAGAGCGAGGAGGCCTTCCAGGCGTGGGTCTCCAGCGCGTCGTTCACTCGCGGGCACGCCCAGGCGGCTGCCGATCGCGGGGAGAAGCCCGTCGCGCACGGCTCCGCGGTCCTGGGCTTCGAGGTCGTCCAGCGCGTCGCCCCCTGAGCATCCCGGCGGGCGGCTCGGCTGCGACCGAGCCGTTCGTCGCGCAACGTCGACCGCTCGTCGCGCGCGACGCGCCGCTCCCCGTGCAACCGCCCGTCTGGACGGACGTTGGAGGCGGTGGTCGCCCAACGTTCGTTCGACGCGGAGGGCGGGGCGTCCCCTCCATCGGCGATCGTTCCCCCCGTCGGCGGACGGAAGGCCTCCGCCGACCGGGGGAGCTCGCGCGCCAGAGCGACGTTCACCCGGGTTCGCCGGTCAAGCCGTGCCGGTGCCCGACCGATGAGTGCGACATGGGTTTCTCGTCCTCCGCCGATGTCGGCCACGCCGTGTTCCCGGCCGGGCTCGGCGCCGGACACGACCCCGGCGATGTCGTGGCGGGCACCGCGACCGGCGCGCCATCCGCGGGCGTCGCCCCGCACGGCCCGGGACCTGCCGGCCACGCCGAGGAGGCGACCGACGAGATCCGCGAGCGCGTCCAGGTGGGCGTCGCCGACTTCGAGCAGTTCCTCGAGGCGCTGCCGGACGCCGTCGTGGGGGTCACGCCGAACGGCACGATCCTGCTCGCGAACGTCCAGGCCGAGCGACTCTTCGGCTACGAGGCGGGCGGCCTGGTCGGCGTGCCGATCGAGGCGCTCATCCCCGAGCGCTTCCGCGGCACCCACAGCGGGCACCGCCACGGGTACTTCCACGACCCGAAGACGCGGCCGATGGGCGCCGGCCTGCAGCTCTCCGGCCGTCGCCGCGACGGGACGGAGTTCCCCGCCGAGATCTCGCTGTCGAGCACCCGCACGGACGCCGGGCTCCTCGCCTGGGCCGCGGTCCGCGACATCTCCGAGCGGCTCGCGGCCGAGCGCGAGCGCGAGCAGATGCGGCGCCAGGCGCGCGAGGCGCAGGCTCAGCGGCTCGAGAGCCTCGGGCAGCTCGCCGGCGGCGTCGCGCACGACTTCAACAACCTGCTCGGCGTCATCATCAACTACGCCGGGTTCGTCCGGGACGAGCTCGAGGACCGGCCGGAGCTCGCCAACGACGTGGAGCAGATCCGCGAGGCCGCGCAGCGCGGTGCGGCGCTCACCCGCCAGCTCCTCATCTTCGGTCGGCGCGAGGTCACCGCGCCCGAGGTCCTCGACCTGCGCGACGTCGTCCACGGCGTCGAGACGCTGCTGCGCCGGGCGCTGGGGGAGCACATCACGATGCGCACCGAGCTGCTCGACGACGTCCCGACGGTGCGGGCCGACCGCGGGCAGATGGAGCAGGTGCTCTTCAACCTCGCCGTCAACGCGCGCGACGCGATGCCCGGCGGCGGCACGCTGACGATCTCCACCCGCCGCGCCGTCGACGAGCACGACGTGGAGCTCGTCGTGCTGTCCGTCGCCGACACCGGCGCCGGGATGACGCCGCAGGTCCTCGAGCGGGCGATGGAGCC
>JALRCL010001045.1 GCA_023268575.1 Patulibacter sp. | reverse complement strand
GGGCCCGCCCCTCCGTGGAGCGGCAGCGGTCGCGACGGGACGTCCGCTCCCCGCCGCCGATCGTGGGGGCGGGAGAGCGGTGGTCGTCTCGCCGACCGCGACGAGTGGATCAGCGACGCGCGGGCTGGGGCCCGCCCTCAGTACTTGATGATCGAGCGGATGCCGTCCTGGTGGTGCATCAGGTCGAAGCCGTGATTGACCTCGTCCAGGGTGATCTCGTGGCTCAGCAGCGACGGGACGTCGACGTCGCCGGCCAGCCAGCGGTCCACGAGCTTCGGGACCTGGGTGCGACCCTTGACCCCGCCGAACGACGAGCCCGTCACGCGGCGTCCGGTGATGAGCAGGCGGGGGACGATGTCCAGCGTCTCGCCCTTGCCGGCCACGCCGATCATCGTCGCCAGTCCCCACGCCTCGCGGGCGGCCTCGACGGCCTGGCCCATGACCACGACGTTGCCCGTCGCCTCGAAGGTGTAGTCCGCACCGAACCCGTCGGTCTGGGCCTTGATCCACGCCACGGCGTCGGAGGTCTCCAGCGCCCCGTCGGCGCCCGGCCTCGCCTCGCCGTTGCCGGGGGCATCCGGCACGATCCGCAGCAGGTCGGTCGCGCCATGGTGCTTGGCGCTCTGCAGCCGCACGTCGGCGAGGTCGATCGCGACGATCCGCGAGGCGCCCTGGATCCGCGCGCCCGCCACGGCTCCGAGACCCACGAGCCCGCAGCCGAAGACCGCGACGGTCGCGCCCTGCTCCACGCCGGCGGTGTAGATCGCCGCCCCGAGGCCGGTCGACAGGCCGCAGGCGAAGATCGAGGCGCCCTCCAGCGGGGCGGCCTTGTCGATCTTCGCCAGCGCGATCTCGGGCATCACCGTGTACTCGGCGAACGTCGAGGTGCCCATGAAGTGCCGCAGCGGCTCGCCGTCCAGCGACAGCCGCGTCGTGCCGTCCGGCAGGTACCCCGCGTTCTGCTGGTCCCGGATCGCCGTGCAGCGGTTCGTCCGGCCGTCGCGACAGTGCACGCACTGCCCGCACTCCGGAGCGAACAGCGTCACGACGTGATCGCCCGGCTGGACGAGCGTCACGCCGTCGCCGACGCGCTCGACCACGCCGGCGCCCTCGTGGCCCAGCACGCACGGGGCGTAGCCGGTCGGGTCGGCGCCCGAGGCCGTGTAGAGATCGGTGTGGCAGACGCCACAGGCGTGCAGACGCACGAGCACCTCGCCGGCGCGCGGCTCGGCGAGGTCGACCTCGCGGATGGTGAGGGGCTGGCCGAACTCCTCGAGGACGGCGGCGCGGATCTTCACGGTGCTGACTCGTTCCTGATGCGGGGGGTGATGGAGGGCGCGGAGGCTCGCGCCGAACCTATCGAGCAGCGCCCGCAGATCGCCCGACGGCTCGGACTGCCGGAGCATCGCCGGGCCGGATCGTCTTCGCGTCCGTTCGGTGCGGCCTGACCGGTGCTGGGCCCCGTGCGCCGACGGCGGGGCTCAGCGCAGCGCGGTCCGCTCGTCGTCGTCGAGGGCGACGCCGAACCCGTCGACGATCTCCGCGATCCGCTCGTCCGGACCGAGTGCACGGCGCGTCTCCGCTGCGCCCGGGCGCTCCACGCGCAGCTCGCGATCGACGAGCACGGTCCGCTCCCGCTCGGTGACCCGCATGAGGACGGCGCGGCCGACGAACAGCGACGCGGGATCCGTGGAGACC
>JALRCL010001044.1 GCA_023268575.1 Patulibacter sp. | reverse complement strand
CGACGAGATGATGATCGAGGAGCTCGAGCTCGGCGTTCGCTCGTACAACTGCCTGAAGCGCGCCGGCATCCAGACCGTCGGCGACCTCACCTCGAAGACCGAGGCCGAGCTCGCCGCCATCCCGAACTTCGGCAAGAAGTCGATCGACGAGGTCGTCGAGACCCTCGCCGCGCGGGGCTACAGCCTCCGCGACGAGTAGGACCGGCACCGGAACCTGCCGCCCAGAAGGACTGACGATGCGTCACCAGAAGACCCGCCACAAGCTCTCTCGCTCGAGCGCCCACCGCAAGGCGCTGCTCCGCAACCTCTCCAAGGAGGTCATCGAGCACGAGCGGATCACGACGACCGAGGCGAAGGCCAAGGCGCTGAAGCCGGAGATCGAGAAGCTCATCACGCTCGCCAAGCGCGGCGACCTGCACGCGCGGCGCCAGGCGCTCTCGGCCCTCGGCCAGGACAAGTTCGCGACGTACAAGCTCTTCGAGGACATCGCCCCGCGCTACGCGGAGCGTCCGGGCGGCTACACCCGGATCCTGAAGCTCGGGCCGCGCAAGAGCGACGCCACCGAGATGGTCCTCATCGAGCTCGTCTGAGCCACCGCGCATCCGCGTCGTCGAACGGCCGCCTCCGGGCGGCCGTTCGCGTTCCCCGACGGCGGTAGGCTGGAGGGGTGAGCGGCTGGCGTGCCATGGCGGCCTCCTCCGTCCGGATCGGCGACGACGAGCGCGAGCTCGTGCTCGCCGAGCTGCGCGCGCAGTACGCGGCGGGGCGGCTCGACGCCCCCGAGCTCGAGGAGCGGTCCGCCCGCGTCGTCGCCGCGCGCACGCGTGGGGACGTCGTGCCGGTGCTGCTGGACCTCCCGGGAGCGCTGCGCAGGGTGGCCGGGGAGCCGGTCCGCCGTCGGGCCGGGGAGCTCGCTCGGCGGGCCGACCGGGCAGCGATCCGCGGGCACGCCTGGACCTTCGGCGGCGTCAACGGCGGGGCGCTCGCCGTCTGGGCGGTCGGCGGGGCGGGGGCGTTCTGGCCCGCGCTCGTGCTCGTCCCGACGACGCTGCTGCTCGGCGGGCACGTGCGCGTGCGACGTGCGGTGCGCCGGCGTCTCGACGGCCGCCGGGGCGCGCTGTCCGGCCTGCGTCCCCGCTGACGCGGCCGCACCGCTCCCCTGGCTCGGCACGCAAGCGCCGTTCCCGGGCCGCGCGCGACCGGTCCGGTGCGCGAGGATGCGCCGCGCGTGACCGCCACCCGCCTGGAGATCGAGTACGACGGCACCGAGTTGGCCGGGTGGGCCGCGCAGCCCGGGCTGCGGACCGTCCAGGGCGAGCTCGAGCGGGCGCTCGGCATCGTCCGGCGCCGCGAGACGCGCCTGACCGTCGGCGGGCGCACCGACCGCGGGGTGCACGCCGTCGCGCAGGTCGCCTCCTACGAGGGCGGGCCGCCGGACCTGCGCGGCGTGAACGCGGTCCTTCCGCGGGACGTCGCCGTCCGCGCGGCGACCGTCCTGGACTCGGCGTTCGACGCCCGCCGCGTCGCGACGAGCCGGACCTACTGCTTCCGCCTCCACACCCGGCGCACCCCCTCGCCGTTCGGTCGCCGCCAGGCGCTCTGGTGGCCGCACCGCGTCGACGAGGAGCGCCTGCGCGCGTGCGCCGAGACCCTCGTGGCCGCCGGCGAGCCGGACTTCACCGCCTTCACGCCGAGCCGGACCGAGCACGTCCGCTTCCGCCGCAGGGTGCTGCACGCCGCGTGGCGCCGCCAGGGGGAGTGGCTCGAGTTCTGGATCGAGGCCGACGCGTTCATGCGCCACATGAACCGGATCCTCGTTGGCACGATGCTCGAGGTCGCCGCAGGACGACGCACGCCCGAGGCCTTCGCCGCGCTCCTGGAGGGCGCGCCGCGATCCGCCGCGGGGGTGACGCTGCCGCCCGAGGGCCTGCACCTCGCGGGGATCGCCTACCCGGAGGCCTTCGGCGGACCCGCGCTGCCGCCCCCGGGGTGGGGTTGCGCACCCTGGAGCTGAGGCACCGGCCCGCGGCGTCGGCGGCGCGGCTCGATCGTCCCCGCCTTCGGCGCCGATCGAGCCGCGGCCCCGGCGCACTACGCTGCTGGGAATGGCCACGCGCGTCCTGCTGACGAACGACGACGGGATCCACGCGACCGGGCTCGTCGCGCTGCGCTCCGCGCTGCTGCGCCTCGACGGCATCGACCTGCGCGTCGTCGCACCGGACGGCAACCGCTCGGCGACGGCGCGGTCGATCACCGTCCGTCGCCCGCTCGCGGTGCGGGACGAGGCGTTCGAGGACGGCGGCACGGGCCTGGCGACCGACGGCATGCCGACCGACTGCGTGCGGCTGGCGATGCACGGCGTCTTCGGCGACTGGCGCCCCGATCTCGTCGTCAGCGGCATCAACCACGGCGCGAACCTCGGCGAGGACGTGACGTACTCCGGCACCGTGGCGGCGGCGCTCGAGGCCGCGATCCACGACGTCCCCGGCCTGGCCGTGATCCTGGGGGTCGCGGCGATCGTGGCGGGCATCACCGCGTGGCGCGGCACGGTGCTGAACGGCCATGCGGTGGAGAACTTCACCCTGTCGACCCAGTCGACCAACAACGCCAACACCCTTGCGCAGGATGCCGAGCGGACCATCAACACCCAGCGCACCCTCTACCTCGACTACCAGCAGGCCGTGGACGCGGGCGACGCCAAGCTCGCCGCGATGGCCTACTCGATGATGGACACCGGCACCCGCAGCGCCATCGAGTGGTGGGATGAGCAGCCGGCCGGCAACCGGCCCCCCACGCCGTTCTCGTCGGCCAACCCCGGCTGGCCGGCGCCGTCGCTGGTCATCGACGCGCGCTCCACGCTC
>JALRCL010000993.1 GCA_023268575.1 Patulibacter sp. | reverse complement strand
CAGGTGCGCGTGCCGGCGCGCGAGCGTCCCGGCACGGGCGGGAATGCGAGCGGCGACGCCGCGGCGGAGGGGCCGATCGACCTGAACGCCGCGAGCGCGGCGCAGCTGCAGGAGCTCGACGGCGTCGGTCCGACGACGGCGGAGAAGATCCTCCGCTTGCGCGAGGAGCGGGGTGGGATCGGGTCGGTCGACGACCTCGACGAGATCCCGGGCATCGGACCGAAGAAGCTCGAGGCGCTGCGCCAGCAGCTCGGCGGCGGATGAGCGGTGCGCCGTCGACCGCCCCGCGCGAGCCGTCGACCGATCGGCGCAGGCTGTCGACCGATCCGCGGGCGCCCGGCCGCGCGGGCGCGGCGCCGGCAACGCTCGCGAGGGCGGGTCTCGCGCGCACCGCGCGCTGGCCGCGACACCACGTCGTGGCGGGCCTGCTGGTCGGCCTCGTCGCGGGGACCGGCGCGCTCGGAGCACCGGGGCTCGCGCTGCCGGTGGCGGCCGCGGCGGCGTGGGCGACCCAGCGGCGGACCGCCTGGGCGGTCGCGGCGGTCGCCGCGGTGCTGCTCGGCGGACTGCTCGGGCACGCACGCGAGGCGGCGACGTGGCGTGCGGCGGTCGCGCCGCTGGCCGCCGGTGCGGCGGTCGGCCCGGGGGAGCCGGTCGAGGTCGCCGAGCATCCCTCCCAGGCCCTCGACGGGGGCTGGCGCGCTGCGGCGCGCGTGCGCGGCGCGACGGTCGACCTGCGGCTGCCGGTCTCGGCGGTCCGTCCGGCGCTCGGGCCCGGCGACCTGCTCGCGGTGCGGGGCCGGCTGCGGCGCGCGGACCCGCGGGCCCTCGGGCTGCGCGCCCGCGGCATCGCCGTCGTGCTCGACGCCCGTCCCGTCCGGATCACCGGACGCCGCGGTGGATGGCGCGGCGCGATCGACGGCGTCCGGCGCCGGGCCGAGGCAACGCTCGACCGCGCCGGTGGGCCAGAGCGCCGTGCCCTGCTGCGCGGCGTCGTCCTCGGCCAGGACGAAGGCTTCTCGGCCGGGCAGGAGGAGGCCTACCGTCGCAGCGGCCTGGCGCACCTCGTCGCGGCGTCGGGGCAGAACGTCGCGCTGCTCGCAGCGCTCGTGCTCGGGGTGGGGGCGCTGATCGGGATCCCGCGTCGACCCCGGATCGGACTGGCGGTGCTGACGGTCGCCGCGTACGTCCCGCTCGCCGGGGCGGGGCCGTCGATCCGCCGGGCCGGCGTCATGGGCCTGCTGACGCTCGCCGCGCTCGCGCTCGGCCGTCCTGCGGACCGGTGGTGGGCGCTCCTGCTGGCCGGCATCGCCACGGTCCTCGTCGACCCGCTCTCGCCCGGGCAGCTCGGCTGGCAGCTGAGCTTCGCCGCGGTCGTCGCGCTGCTCCTCCTCGTCGACCCGCTGGTCGCGGTGCTCGGGCGCCGCGGCGTCCCGCGCTGGGCCGCCCTGCCGCTGGCGGTCCCGCTGTCGGCCGGGCTGGCGACTGCGCCGGTGCTCGCCGCGACCGTCGGCGACGTCTCGCTCACGAGCCTGCCGGCGAACGTCCTCGTCGAGCCGGTCGTGGCGCCGCTGACCTGGATCGGCTTCCTCGCCGCGGCGCTCGGACCGGCCGGGGAGCCGCTCAGCGGCCTGCTCGTCGCCCTCACGCGCCCGGGCCTGGACTGGATCGACGCCGTCGCCCGCTGGGCGGCGCGGCCCGCCTGGGCGGTGACCCGGCCCGCGCCCCTCGTCGCGCTGCTGCCGGTCGCCGGCGTGGCGCTCGCGGTCCTGCTCGCGGCGCGGCCGGGGCGGGTGCCAGGAGCGGCGATGGTTGGACGCCGGCCGGGGCTCGCGCGTGCCCTGGGCGTCGCGCTCGCGCTCGTCGCGGCGGTCGGGGGCGGCGTGCTGGCGAGCCGTCGCCCCGGCGGGGAGGCGGTCGGTCGCGGGATCGTCGTGCTCGACGTCGGGCAGGGCAGCGCCACGCTCCTGCGCGATGGGGCCCACGCGATCCTCGTCGACGCCGGCCCGGCGGGCGGGCGTGTGCTCGACCGGCTCGCGGCCCACGGGGTGCGCCGCCTCGACGCGCTCGTGCTGAGCCACGCGGCGGCCGACCACAGCGGCGGGGCGCCGGCGGTCGCGGCGCGGCTGCGCCCGCGAGTGCTCGTCGACGGACGGGACGGCCGGGCCGATCCGGCCGCTGCGACGGCGGCCGCGCTCGTGCGCGCGAACGGCGGTCAGGTCGTCGCGGGCCGCGCCGGGCTGCGCCTGCGCGCCGGGGCGATCGACGCGGTCCTGCGCTTGCCGCCGGCGACCGGGCCGGGCCCGAGCCCGGGGGCGGACCCCAACGAGCGCGCGATCGTCGTGCGCGCCGCGGTCGGCGGGCTGACGGCGCTGCTGCCGAGCGACCTCGAAGGCCCGGCGCTGCGACGCGTCGCGGGCGCACCCGTGGATCTGCTCGCGCTGCCGCACCACGGCAGCGCCGACCCGGACGTTCCACGACTGTTCGCCGCGCTGCGTCCGGCGCTCGCCGTCGCCTCGGTCGGCCGGGACAACGGCTACGGGCATCCCGCGCCTCCGACGGTGGCGGCGGTGCGCGCCGCGGGAGTCCCGCTCCGTCGGACGGACCGGGAGGGCGATGTCGCCCTCCCGGCGCCGCCGTGACCGGCGGGCCCGCACCGACCGACCGGCTCGTGCTGACCCGCGGGCCCGTGCTGACCCCCGTGGGCTCGTGGTGACAAGCGGGCTCGTGCAGACGCCGTGGGCTCGTGGTGACCCGCGGGCCCGTGCTGACCCCGTGGGCGCGATGACCGGCCGCTCGCGCTGACCGGCCCCGGGGCCGCACCGGCCCCGGAGACGTCGAGCGGACGTCCCCGGGCCGGCGGACGGTCAGCGACGGGCCTTGGCCTTGGCCTTCGCGGCGCCGCCCGCGCCCTTGCGGGCCTTCGCGGGCTTCTTGTCGAGGATCGAGGCGGAGAACGGGCCCGAGAGGGCGGCGTCGATCGCCGGGCTGCCGTCGGCGGCCTTCGCGAAGCCGCCCTTGCCGTCCGGACGGGCCTTCCAGCGCACGACGGTCGCCGTCACGCGCAGGCCCGGGATCGTGCGCAGGTTGCGCGCCTGGCTGTCGAGGTCGAACGTGCCCGGGATCGACGCGTAGGCGCCCCCGTAGTAGCCCGCGCAGCTGAAGCCGAAGCCGGGGATGTCGCCGTAGCAGTTGAACGACTGGTCCGGCAGGACCTCGGCGGTCCCCTTCTTCGTCGCGAAGATCTCGGTCTCGTAGGTGGAGACCGCCTCCTCGCGCTTGTCGCCGCGCGTGACGGTGATCGTGTAGCCGTTGATCGGCGTCGCGCACTTCAGGACGTAGTCGACGGACAGGTCGTCGCCGGCCTCCTCGCGCGGGCGCGACTTCAGGTGCAGGAAGCAGCTGTTGTTCGCGTCGTTGCGGGCACCGGTGGCCGGCGCGGCGGCGCCGGGGGTGACGACCTGCTCGGGCGAGGTCGTGGTCTGGGCGGTGGCGGACGTCGCGGCGAGGGCGATCGTCGTGGCGGCCGCGGCGGCGGCGAGGGCGGCGAGGTGTCGCGGCGAGGGGCTCAACGGAGGTGCTCCTGGTGTCGATGGGAGGAGGCGCGCAGCGCGCGCCCCGGTCCGGGGCCTACGGGCCCCGGGTCGTCCGGCGCTCATCGGCCGGGGACGGTGGGGGCGACGCGTCCGCGCGTCGCCGCTCGGGCGTCGGCCGCCTCGGCGCCGGGCGCGGCGCGACCGAGGACGTCGGCGCCGAAGGTCGGCGTCGCCGGGTCGGCGGCGCGCCCGGGTGCGGGGACCCCGAGTGCAGTGGCGGCGGTCCGTGCGATCGCGTCGGCGCCGTAGGCGGCGTCGCTCGTCGTGCCCGGCGGGCTCCACGGGCTGTAGGCGACGCTCGGGCTCGGGCTCGGGCTCGGGGGCGCGCCCGCGGCGGCGGACGGGCCGGCGGCCGGTGGAGCGGACACGGCGCCGGGGCCGCACGCGGCCGGCGTGGCGTCGACCGTCGTCACCACGACGAGTCCCGCCTGCTGGTACGCGTCGCTGGCGGTGATCGTGCCGACCGCATCGCGCAGCTGGTCGGCGAGCGGCACCGCCGGTCCGGGGGCCGGGGCGCAGCCGCCCAGCGCGAGGTACGAGTAGGCCGGGGCGGTATCGGGGTCGGCGACGTCCGCCGCGAGGGCGTCGAGGCCCCGGACGCTCGTCGCGCACGTCGCGGCGAGCCCGGCGAGGTGCGCGAACGGCGAGCGCG
>JALRCL010000954.1 GCA_023268575.1 Patulibacter sp. | reverse complement strand
TCTGGGACTGGGATCTCGTTGTGGGTGACTCGAGTCGTTGGGGACTGGGATCTCGTCGTGGGTGACTCGAGTCGTTGGGGACTGGGATCTCGTCGTGGGTGACTCGAGTCGTTGGGGACTGGGATCTCGTTCTGGGTGACTCGAGTCGCCCAGGAGGGGTCTCGGCGGGCGCGGGTCCGATGGCCGATGCGGGTCGTTGCGGACGGGGCGGTCGCTGCGCCGTCGGCTCGGCCGACCTGACTGTTTCATATGTAAGTCAGGTGCTAGGGTCGCTGACTATGTCCAACGTCAGCCAGCGGGCGCGGCCCGGCGTCGTCCTCGCGGTCGTCTGCTCCGCGGTCGTCCTCGCGAGCCTCGACCTCTTCATCGTCAACGTGGCGCTGCCGGACATCGGCCGCGAGCTCGGCGAGTCGGATCTCTCGACGCTCTCGTGGGTCCTCAACGCCTACGCGATCGTCTACGCGGCGCTGCTCGTCGTCCTCGGCCGCGTCGCCGAGCGCTGGGACCGGCGGACCGGGTTCCTGGCGGGCGTCGTCCTCTTCACCGTGGCCTCGGCCGCGTGCGGCGCGGCGGACAGCATCGAGGCGCTCGTCGCGTTCCGGATCCTCCAGGCCGCCGGCGCCGCGCTGCTGACCCCGACGTCGCTGGGCCTCGTGCTCGCCACGGCGCCGCCCGAGCGGCGCCAGGCGAGCGTCCGCACCTGGGCGGCCGTCGGCGGGCTCGCCGCGGCGCTCGGGCCGGTGGTCGGCGGCCTGCTCGTCGCGGCGAGCTGGCGTTGGGTGTTCCTCGTGAACGTGCCGATCGGGCTGCTCGCGCTCGTCGCCGGCCTGCGCCTGCTGCCGAAGGTCCCCGGGCATCCGGTCCGCCGGCCGAGCCTCGTCGAGGCGGGCCTCGTCACCGGCGGGATCGCGCTCATCACCCTCGCGCTCGTCGAGGGCGAGCGGTGGGGCTGGGGCGCCCCGGAGACGGTCCTCGTGGGGCTCGGCGGGATCGCGGCGCTCGCGTTCGTGGCGTGGCTCCTGCCCCGCAGCGACCGCCCCCTCGTCGATCCGGCGCTCCTGCGGGTGCGGAGCTTCGCCGGCGCGGCGGCGGCGATGCTCGTGTTCTCCACGGCGTTCGGCGGCATGCTCCTCTCCATCGTGCTCTGGGAGCAGGAGGTCTGGGGCTGGTCGGCCGTCCGCACCGGCCTGGCGATCGCCCCGGGGCCACTGCTCGTGCCGGTGCTCGCCGCGGTCGCCGGCCGCCTCATCCCCCGGTACGGGAGCGGCCGCGTGGCGACCGTCGGGTCGCTCGTCTTCGCGTCCGGGTTCGCCTGGTGGGCGATCGGTGCCTCGGCCACGCCGAACTACCCGGCGGGCGTCCTCGGCGGGATGATGCTCACGGGCGTCGGCGTCGGGCTCGTGCTGCCGACGCTCATGGCGACGGCCACCGCCGACCTGCCGCCGTCGAGCTTCGCCACCGGCTCGGCGGTCGTCAACATGCTCCGCCAGGTCGGGCTCGCGATCGGCGTGGCGATCACCGTCGCCGTGCTCGGCACGCCGGTCGGCCCGGCCGCCGCCGAGGACGCGTTCGCACGCGCCTGGTGGGTGCTCGCCGCGCTCGGCGTCGGATCCGGGCTCGTCACCGCGGTGCTGCGTCGCGGCGCGCCCGCGCCCGTCCCGGCCGGCGAGGAGGCGCTCGCCACGCCCTGACGGCTTCCCCGTCGTCCGCGCCGGGCGGTCGTCGTCCGGCGCGCCGCGCGCGCCCGCGGCGGCCGTGCCGGAGGCGCGTCGGAGCCCGGGCGCGGTCCGGCGACCCACGATCGGCACGCGCCGCCGCGCC
>JALRCL010000916.1 GCA_023268575.1 Patulibacter sp. | reverse complement strand
CTTGATCTCGTCACGTGGCTCGAGACCACCGAGGAGGTATGCCAGCCACGAACGAGTGCCGCGGAGATACCAGATGTGCACGACGGGAGCGGCGAGCTCGATGTGGCCCATGCGCTCGCGACGAACCTTGGAACGGGTGACTTCGACACCACACTTTTCGCAGATGATGCCCTTGAAGCGCACGCGCTTGTACTTGCCGCAGTAGCACTCCCAGTCCCGCGTCGGACCGAAGATCTTCTCGCAGAAGAGGCCGTCCTTCTCCGGCTTCAGCGTGCGGTAGTTGATGGTCTCAGGCTTCTTCACCTCACCGCGTGACCAGTTGCGGATGTCATCCGCGGTGGCCAGGCCGATGCGCAGCTGCTCGAAGCTGTTGACGTCTACCTTCTTCTGGATTTCCGTCGTTACGTCGGACATGTCTCGTTCCTCTTCTCGTTAGTCAGTCAGCGTCAAATCGTGTGGATAGGGGTGGTCAGAAGGCTCGCTCGCGACGGCGCTCGCGCTCACGGTCGTCGGCATCGCTGCCACGCTCCGGACGCGAGATGTCGACACCGAGTTCCTGGGTGGCGCGGAAGACGTCCTCGTCCAAGTCGGCAAGTTCGATGTTCTTGCCCTCGTTCGAGATGACCTCCACGTCCAGGCACAGCGCCTGCATTTCCTTCATCAACACCTTGAAGCTCTCGGGGATGCCCGGCTCGGGGATGTTCTCCCCCTTCACGATCGCCTCGAACCGGCGGCTCAGCGAGCGGATCCCGTACCCGCTGCACCTCGGGATCACCGAGGCGGGCACGAAGTACACCGGGTCGCTGAAGAGCGCCGTGGGGCTCGGGACGCTCCTGGCCGACGGGATCGGCGACACCGTCCGCATCTCCCTCTCGACGTTCCACGCCGAGGAGGAGGTGAAGGTCGCGTGGGAGATCCTCAAGGCGCTGAAGCTCCGCGAGAAGGGCCCGGTGCTCATCGCCTGCCCGACCTGCGGGCGCCTGCAGTTCGACATGGACTCCGTCGTGGCCGAGGTCGAGCGGCGCCTCGAGGCCTACGAGGACCCGATCGAGGTCTCCGTCCTCGGCTGCGCGGTCAACGGGATCGGCGAGGCCCGCCACGCGGACTTCGGCATCACCGGCGCGAAGGACGCGGGGATGATCTTCTCCAAGGGCGAGCCGCTGAAGAAGGTCCCCACCGACCAGCTCGTCGACGAGCTGTTCAAGGAGATCGATCGCTACTACGCCTCCGGCAAGACCGTGGTGCGCGACCAGCGCGAGGTCGCCGAGGCGACCCAGTGGCTGTCGGAGAACGAGGACCTCTCGGCGATGACGCCCGAGCGTCTCGCGGCGCTCGAGAAGGAGAAGGCCGAGGCCGAGGCGCAGGCCGCCGCGGCGCAGGCCGAGGGCGGGCGCGTCGTCGACGAGTCCTCCTCGCCGACCGCCGGCCGGCGGTTCACCCGCACCGGCTGAGGCCGGCGCCGCGGAGCGCGGCGCCGGGCGCTCGCCGGCGCGCTACTCCTTCGTCAGCCTGACCGCGTCGCTCGTGCGCGTCTGCTGCGAGCTCGGGTCGACGAACGTGAAGCGGTACCGCGTCTTGCTCGACCGCGGGACCTTCGCGGTGAACTGGCCGACGGCGTTCGTCGTCACCGTCTTGTAGTCGCGGAACGCCCCGCCCGTGCTGCGCTGCAGCGTCACGCGGATGCGGCTCGTGGCCGGCCGGGCCTGGCCCCAGACCGTCGCGCTGCGCTTCGTGCGCCAGCCGTAGATCGGCGTGGCGAAGACCGAAGCGAACGGCTTCGCGCGGCCGTCGACGAAGTACGGCCCCGACTGCCACCTGTTGAACTGCTCGTTCTCGTCGGAGCCGGTCGGCTCGTCGAACCACTCGTACTGCGTGAGCATCTGGACGCGCGGCTGGCGCGCGGCCTTCGCGATCCCCCACTGCGTCCAGGCCTTCTGGCGGGAGAGCGAGACCGTGCCGTTGCCCTTGCGGTCAGGCGGGTAGGTCTCGTAGCCGAACTCGTCGAGCCAGAGCGGCATCCGCTTCGCGCCGCGGACCTTGAGGCCACCGGCACGCTGGATCCGGTCGACCGCGCGCAGCAGGCGCGGCAGGTCGGCGATCCGGGCGTTGTCGACGGCCTTGTCCTGTCGGCCCGGGGAGTACTCGCGCGGGTGGGGGTGGTAGGAGAGCGCCTCGCCGCTCAGCGCCTTGAAGCCCTTGCACCGGCCGGAGCGGGTCCGCTTGTACTTCGTCGTGACGCAGCTCATCTCGCGCAGGAAGACGAGCGGCTGCATCGCGGAGTTGGTGCGTCCGATCCTCGGGGCGGCGACGGTGCCCTTCGACGACGTGCCGCCGATGGCGACGCGTGCGGAGCGGTCGTACTTCTTCACGGCGGCGTACCCCTTCGCCGCGAGCTGGCGGTAGAGGTACGGCGAGTACGGCCGGCACTTCAGCCCGGTGCACGTCCACTGGGGCTGGAGCCACGTGGCGACGTTCGGCTCGTTCCAGATGATGTAGCGGTCGACGCGGTCGGCGACGTGCTTGGCGACGGCCTCGGCGAACTGGCCGAAGAGCGCAGGGTTGGGCTTCAGCGTGCCGTTTCGGCGGGCCGGCTCCAGCGAGGCCCACACGGGCCCGGGGCCGGTGATGACGAGGGTCACGCCGAGCCCGTGGCGCTGGACGAGGTCGATCTTGCGGTCCAGCGACGAGAAGTCGTACGAGGCCGGATCGCGCCAGTCCTTGCCCACCGGGGCCTTCGTGGCGTCGACGTCCGGCGCGAGCTTGTTCCACTGGGCGAACGTCCGGACGTCCTGGATGCCCTCGGCCTTCCACTTGGCGACGGTCGTGTCCGCGCCGCCGGGCGTCGCGCCGTTCAGCACGTTCTCGTCGGCGATGCCCGTGAGCATCGTCTTGGACGCCGACGCGCCGCCCGGGAGGGCGAGCAGGCCGGTGGCGGCGAGGACGAGCGGCGTGGCGCGGCGAAGGCGAGAGGTCATCGGGGAGGGGCTCCTCGGCTGGGGGCGGTGAGCGGGCGGCGGCGTCCGTCCGGGACGGGCCGGGTCCGTGCTGCTCACCACCAGGAACCCGCCGTCCCGTCGCGGGTTGCGGTCGGCGGGACTCGATTCTCCCGCATCCGGCGGCGTCGAGGGCCGTCGACGGGGGACCGTCGAATAGATTCTCCCGCGATGAGCCGCCTGTCCGAGCTGCTGCTGCCCACCGAGCGTCAGCCTCCCGCCGATGCGGAGGCGGTGTCCCACCAGCTCATGGTGCGGGCCGGGCTCGTGCGCCAGGTCGGCGCGGGGCTCTGGACGTGGCTGCCCGCCGGCTGGCGCGTGCACCAGCGGATCGTGGCCATCATCCGCGAGGAGATGGACCGGATCGGCAGCCAGGAGCTGCTGATGCCGGTGCTCCAGCCCGCCGACCTCTGGCGGCGGACGGGGCGCTACGACGCCATCGGCGGCGAGCTCTTCCGCCTGCGCGACCGCAAGGACGCCGACATGGTCCTCGCGATGACCCACGAGGAGGCGGTGACCTTCCACGTCGCGCAGGTCGTGCGGTCCTACCGCGACCTGCCGCTGTCGCTCTACCAGTTCCAGGTGAAGGAGCGCGACGAGCCGCGGCCGCGCGCCGGCGTCCTGCGGACGCGCGAGTTCGTGATGAAGGACGCGTACACCTTCGACCGCGACGAGGCCGGGCTCCAGGCCCAGTACGAGCGGTTCCGCGAGGCCTACGCGCGGGTCTACGACCGCAGCGGCCTGCGCTGGTACGAGGTCGAGTCCGACACCGGCATGATGGGCGGCAAGCGCGCCCACGAGTACATGGCGCCCTGCGCCGCCGGCGAGGACGACGTCGTGCTGAGCGTCGATCCGGGCGACGCGGGCGCGCTCGGCCGCGACTACGCCGCGAACGTCGAGGTCGCCAGCGCCGACGCGCAGCCCGTGGCGCTGCCCGACGCGCCCGACGCGCCGCAGCGCCTGCAGACGCCCGGCGTCCGCGCGATCGCGGAGCTCGCCGAGCACCTCGATCGTCCGGCGGGGGCGCTGCTCAAGGCCTTCCCGGTGGTGGTCACCGACGCGGAGGGCGGAGCGCGGTTCGTGCTCGTGCTCCTGCGCGGCGACCACCAGGTCGGCGACGTGAAGCTCGCCAAGGCGCTCGGCGGCGCGGTCCGCCAGGCGTCCGAGGACGAGATCCGCGAGCGGCTCGGGCCGCCCGGCTCGCTCGGTCCGGTCGGCGCCGACGTCCCGGTCGTGCTGGACGCGGCCGTCGTGGCGACCGCCGAGGGCAGCCCGGCCGGCGGCTGGTGCGTCGGGGCCAACGAGGAGGGCGTGCACCTCGACGGCGTCGTGCCGGGCCGGGACTTCGCCTACGAGGTCGCCGACGTGCGGGAGGTCCTGCCGGGCGACACCGTCGACGGCCGGGCCGTCGTCATCGAGCCGGCGATCGAGATCGGCAACATCTTCCAGCTCATGACGCGGTACTCCGAGCCGCTCGGCGCGCGGTACCTCGACGAGGACGGGCGCGAGCAGCCGATCGTCATGGGCTCCTACGGCATCGGCCCCGCGCGGATCGCGGCGGCGGCGGTCGAGCAGTTCCACGACGACCGCGGGA
>JALRCL010000836.1 GCA_023268575.1 Patulibacter sp. | reverse complement strand
TCGACGTCGTCCGCGCCGATGGCGCGCGGCGCGAACGCGAGGCGGTGGTCGAGGCGACGCCCGAGGCCGGACCGGGGCCGACGGTCGAAGTCGACGATTCGCTGCAGCTCTACTTCCTGTGCGCGCACCCGTCGCTCACGCCGGCGTCGGCCGTCGCCCTGACGCTGCGGGCGGTCGGCGGCCTGACGACGCGGCAGGTCGCGCAGGCATACCTCGTGCCGGAGGCGACGATGGCCCAGCGGATCAGCCGGGCGAAGCGGACGATCGCCGACGTCCGCCTCGACGAGCCGGGCGACGTCGCGACGGTGCTGCGCGTGCTCTACCTCGTGTTCAACGAGGGCTACTCGGGCGACGTCGACCTCGCCGCCGAGGCGATCCGCCTGACGCGGCAGCTCGCGGCGCGCGTGCCGCACGAGGAGGTCGCCGGCCTGCTGGCGCTCATGCTGCTGCACCACGCGCGGCGACCGGCGCGGACCGCCGCCGACGGCGGGCTGATCCCGCTGGCCGAGCAGGACCGCGGCCGCTGGGACGCGCGGCTGATCGCCGAGGGCGTCGCGATCCTGCAGGCGGCACTGGCGCGCGATCGACTCGGCGAGTTCCAGGCCCAGGCGGCGATCGCCGCGCTCCACGCCGACGCCCGCTCGCACGCGGAGACCGACTGGGTCCAGATCGTCGAGTGGTACGACGAGCTCGTCCGGCTGACCGACAGCCCGGTGGTGCGACTGAACCGCGCCGTCGCGGTGGGGGAGGCCGACGGCGCGCGCGCCGGCCTGGCGGCCCTGGCCGAGCTCGACCCGCACCTGCCGCGCTCCGCCGCCGTCGCCGCCTACCTGCACGAGCGGGCGGGCGATCCCGCGTCGGCCGCGCGGCTCTACGCCGAGGCCGCCGGCGCGGCGGCGACGCTGCCCGAGCGCGACCACCTGACGCGGCAGGCCGCGCGCCTGAACGCGCAGACGCGCCGCTGACCGGCCTGGCCCCGCCGAGGCGGGCTCTACCGTCAGCACGCATGAGCGACGCCGACGGCCGCCCTGACGACCCGGAAGACGCCGAGCTCGTCCGGGAGGCTGCGGTGCGCAGCGACGTCCCGGAGCGCCGCTCCCGGCTCCGGGCGCTGGACGTCGCCCTCGCGGACGAGCTCGAGGACGCCGGATCGCTGACGTTCCGCGAGCTCCGCGACCACGTCGCCGATCGGGACCTGCTCGGGTGCACGGTCACGGACGACACGCTGTGGGAGTGGTGGCACTATGCGCTGCGCCGGCAGCTCCTCGAACCGCGCGACCCCCAAGCAGCCCAGCGGTTCGGCCTCACTGCCGAGGGTCGCGCGGAGATCGTCCGGCGACGGGCCTCCGAGTCGGGGCTGGTGACGCCGGCCTTCCTGCGGACCGCGCGGCTGGCGGTGTCCCAGGAACGACCGATCACGCTGGCGATCGCCCTCGTCGCGCTGGTGTCCGCGAACCCGAGCACGCGCTCGTTGATCGTGCTGGTCGTGACCATCCTGTTCCTCGCCGTCGTCCTGGGCCCGCTCGTGGATGTGCTCGTCGCCCGGCGGCTCGACCGCGCGAGCAGCCGCCGCGTGCTGTCGCGCCATGTCGCCTGGCTCGACGGCCTCGCCGTCCCGCGTCTGCTGTGGTTGCCCGGTCGGAGAGCGTGCGATCCGTCGCTCGTACGGCGCTTGCCGGCCCCAACGGGCGAGCTGCAGTGCCGGCAACGCACCTGTCGATCGTCAACGCCGACCTGATCGCCGACGAGCGCCGCCCGGGCGCGACGGTCGAACGTCCCGACGCCGCGCCCTTTACCGAGATGGTCTGCGGCCACCCGAGCGAGGCCGATCTGGTCGCCGAGGCGATCCGCCGCAGATACATGACGCTCCTGCTCGGGATGCTCGTTCCGGTCGACCTGAGCGTGCACCGCGTCGCCGAGTGGTCCGCCGCGGCGGCCACGACCGTCCGGCGAGCGATCGGGGCAGAGCGGCCCGCGGCGCCCTCGCGCAGGGGACCGGCGGCGGCTACCGTAGCGCCGTGCGCACCACTTGCGGGCGGCAACGATCACGGCCACGGCTCGCTCGTCGATCGCTGACGGCGTTGGCGCTCGTGCTCGCGCTCGGGGGCGGGAACGCCGCAACGGCCGGCGCCGCGACGCTGCCGGCCGGGTCCTACGCCCTCGACGGGTACGTCGATGCGATCGCCCGCGACGGCGACGGGACGACGTACCTCGGGGGGAACTTCACCCTTCAGCAGCGCCCGTCGGGCCGGGGCATCGCGCTCGGGCAATCCGACGGCGATCCCTTCGCGCGCACCTTCCCGGCCGTCACCGGCGGCGCGGTGACCGCGACCGTCTCCGACGGCCACGGCGGCTGGTACGTCGGCGGATCCTTCGACCGGGTCGGCACGACGCGCGTCTCGCGCCTGGCGCACCTCGTGCTCGAGGGCGGGGGCTGGCGCGTGGATCCGGCCTGGACCCCGTCCGTGAACGGCCCGGTCACCGCCCTCGCCGTGCTCGGTGGGCGCGTCTACGTCGGCGGATCGTTCAGCGTCGTCTCCGGCGCCGCCCGATCGCGCCTTGCGGCGGTGGACGCGACCACCGGGGTCCTCAGCGACTGGAACCCCGCGGCGAACAGCACGGTCAACGCCCTCGCCGCGCGCGACGGCATCGTCTACGTCGGGGGCGCGTTCACGAGCGTCGCCGGTCAGACCCGGAACCGGATCGCGGCACTGGACGCCACCACGGGCACGGCGACGAGCTGGAACCCGAACGCTGACGGGGCCGTCAACGCGCTGGCCCTCGACGGGAACGTCGGCGTCCTCGCGGGCGGCGCGTTCACGCAGATCGGAGGGCTGCCGCGCACCCGCCTGGCCCAGCTCGACGCCGCCGGCGCGGCGACGGCGTGGGCGCCCGACGCCAACGACACCGTGCGGGCCATCGCCTATGCGAGCTCGACGAACACCGCGTACGTCGGGGGCGACTTCACGACCATCGAGGGCAGCCCGCGCTCGCGCGTCGCGGGCGTGCCGCTGGCGACGAGCGCGCCGTCGGCGTGGAACCCCGGTGCCGACGGCTCCGTCTACGCGTTGGCGACCGCGGGCAACCTCGTCGTCATCGGCGGGAGCTTCTCCACCGTCGCGGGCGCGCCACGCCGCAACCTGGCGGAGGTCCGGGCCGGCGGCGACCTGGAGCCGTGGGATCCGGGACCGGGCGGCATCGTCTTCGCCCTGGCCACCGGCAGCGGCGCGGTCTACGCCGGGGGCGGGTTCAACGGCGCGGGCCCCGCGCTCGGCACGGTGCGCGGCATCGCGCGCCTGACGCCCGCAGGCGATCTGGACACCGCCTGGAACCCCGACGCGAACGGCGCCGTCACGGCGCTCGCCCTCTCCGGGTCGACGCTCTACGCCGGCGGCCAGTTCACGGCGCTCGGAGGCCAGACCCGCAACCGGCTCGCGGCGGTGAGCACCGCCGGTGCCACGGCGACCGCGACGTCCTGGGACCCGAGCGCCGACGGCAGCGTCAACGCGCTCACGATCGCCGGCGGCACCGTGTACGTCGGAGGCACGTTCACCACCGTCGGCGGCCAGGCGCGCAACCGGATCGCCGCGCTCGACGGCAGCACCGCGGTCGCCACCGGCTGGAACCCGAACGCCAGCAACCTCGTCTACGCCCTCAACGTCGTGGGGAGCACCGTGTACGTCGGGGGGTCGTTCACCTCGACGGCGGGCAGCCGCGCAACCGGATCGCCGCGCTCGACGCGAGCGGCAGCGCCACGCCCTGGAACCCGAACGCCGACGGGCCGGACACGACGCTCGCCGTGAGCGGGGAGCGCGTCTACGCGGGC
>JALRCL010000785.1 GCA_023268575.1 Patulibacter sp. | reverse complement strand
CCCCGCGTCAGCGAGGGCTTCGTCAGAGGCTGCGGGACAAGGACTCGAACCTTGAATACCTGAACCAGAATCAGGCGTGTTGCCAATTACACCATCCCGCAACGGCGCACAGGCGGAGCGCGATGATAGCGACGCGCGCGTCGCCGCGCGCTGCGGTCCGGACCCCCGCACCGGGGCGCCCGGCGCTACCCCGCGACGGTCGTGAAGAGCTTCGTGATCCCGGCCTCGAGGCCCGGGTCCAGCACGACGAGCACCTCGTCCCCCGCCTCGATCACCGTGTCGGCCTTCGGCACGAACCCGGCGCCGTTGCGCAGGACGGAGATGATGAGCGAGCCGTCGGGCATCGACACGTCCGCGACGCGGCTGCCCGCGGCGGGCGCGCCCGGGGTCACCTCGACCTCGACGATCTCCAGCCGCTCGGCGTGGAGGTCGAGCAGGTGGACGAGGCCGAAGCTCGGCACCTCGTGCTCGATGAGCCGCAGGATGAGGTCGGTGGCCGAGACGACGGGCGCGACGCCGAGCAGCTCGAAGAGCTCGCGGTTGCGCGGGTTGTTGACCCGGGCGATCGTCCGCTGGACGTCGTACTTCTCGCGGGCGACCTGGCAGATGAGGAGGTTGTCCTCGTCGTCGCCGGTGACCGCCACGACGAGCTCGGCGCGCTGGACGCCCGCGCGCTCCAGGACCCACATCTCGGTCGAGTCGCCGTACTGGACGGCGTGCTCGAGCTCCTCCTCGATCGTGAGGTAGCGGTCGCGGACCTGCTCGATCAGCGTGACCTCGTGGCCCTTCTCGATCAGCTCGCGGGCGAGGTTCCAGCCGACCTTGCCGCCGCCGGCGATCACGACGTACATCAGGCCACCTCGCCGATCGCCGACTCGAACATCCCGATCGCCTCGAGCGTCGGGCAGATCGTGCGCACGCCCTGCTCGGCGAACCACGTCGCACGCGCCGGGTCCATCACGCGCGCGATGACCGTGCGGACCTGGAACTTCCGCTGAGCGACCTGGGCGATGACGATGTTCGTGTTGTCGCCCGAGGTCGAGGCGATGAACACGTCGGCGTCCTCGATCCCCGCCTCGCGCAGGGCCTCGAGCTCGATGCCCTGGCCGACGGTGAACCGGCCCCCCGCCTCCTCCCAGGAACTGGCGAGCCCGGCGTCGAGCCGCTCGTGGCTCAGCGGGTCCTCGTCGAGGACGGAGACGTCGTGCCCCTGGGCGAGCATCGACTGGGCGACGGCCGCGCCCACGCGACCGGCGCCGACGATCAGGACGAACATGTCCGCGGCACGATACTCCCGCCGCTCACGCCGGGACGTCGACCCGGACGACGAGGTATCGGGAGCTCGCACGGAAGCCGTCGCCGCCCTCGTGCCCCGCGCCCAGGTGCGCCACGAGCGGCTCCCGCAGGGCGCCGTAGCGCTCGGCACCCAGGACGTCCCGCGCCGCGAGCCACATCGGGTGCCGATCGAGCCACTCGTCGGCGAACGCCTCCGGCGACGCGGCCGTGAACGCCAGCTCCCGCGTCTCGAACGCGGGGCGCAGGCCGTGGGCGGCGAAGAGCGCCGTGACCACCTCCGGATCGCCCCAGTCGCGCGGTGCCGGCCCGGCCTGCAGGTCCGGCGCGTGCTCGAGCATCGCGCGGCGGACGAGCTGCCCGGCGCCGGCGATCGTACCCTCGGCGGTCCAGGTCGCGAGCACGATCCGCCCGCCGGGCGCCGCGACCCGGACGAGCTCGGCGACCGCCGGCTCGGGCGGCCGGGCGAAGATCACGCCGAAGACGGAGAGCACCGCGTCGAACGCGCCGTCCTCGGCCGGCAGGGCGGCGGCGTCGCCCACGCGCCAGGCCACCTCCACGCCGGCCTCCGCAGCCCGCGAGGCCGCGACCTCGAGGAGTCGCGGCGCCTGGTCGACCCCGACCGGCCGCGCACCGCGGACCGCGGCGGCGAGCGCCGCGTTGCCGGTCCCGCAGGCGACGTCGAGCACGCGGTCGCCGGGGCCGATCCCGGCGGCGTCGGCGACGACCCCGGCGACCGGCGCCAGCTGCCTCGCGGTCAGCTCGTACTCCCCGGCGCCCCAGTCGATCACGGGGCGATCGTACGCCGGCGACCGGCCGGCGGCGACGCGCGGGCCGCCCGGCGGCGGGTCCGCCGCGGCGGGTCGGGACATGTCCCGGCCCGCTCCGGGGTACGCGCGGGGCATGAGCCTCTACGGCACCAGGACCTACCGCGCCGCCTTCGGCGAGCACGAGATCGACTTCGAGTTCGACCGCTCGGGCGTGATCGTCAACCGCGGGCGCCTGCTCATCGACGGCGTGAAGGTCGACCAGTCGGCCGTCCACTACGGCGAGAGCGCCGTCCACGGCCAGCTCGACGACGGACGGGGGTTCAAGGTCTCGTTCGGCTCCGGCGTCGTCGGGCAGCTCAAGCACGTCGAGCTGCGCCTCGGCGACGAGACGATCCCGATGGAACCCGTCGACGGCTGAGCGACCGGCGAGCGACGAGCGCCCGGACCCGCCGCCGGTCAGGCGCCGCGGTCCGGCGCCAGGACCTGCATCGCGCGCGGCAGGACCCGGATCGTCGCCGGCGTCCGCGCCAGCGGGTCGCCGTCGGCGAAGACCTCGAGCGAGCGGTCGGCGTCGAGCACGACCTCGCGCGCCCGGCGGACGTGGACCTGCGGCCGCCGGACGTGGGTGCCGAGGAAGACCGTCGGCGCGAGCGTCAGGAACCGCCACTTCGGCAGGTCCTCGACGACGACGAGGTCGAGCAGGCCGTCGTCGAGCGCGGCGTCGGGGGCGATCCGCATGCCGCCGCCGAAGCGCCCGCTGTTGGCGGCCCCGGCGAGGAAGCCCGGCAGCTCGAGCGGCTCGCCGTCGGCGCGCAGCGAGAAGCGGGCGCTGCGCCAGCGCAGCAGGCCGAGGACCATCGCCCCGGCGTAGGTCGCCTGGCCGCCGATCCGCGGGGCGCGCTCGACGATCCGCGCGACCTCGGACTCCAGGCCGATCGACGCCACCCCGAGGAACGTCGCCCCGCGCACGCCGTGCACGTCGTCGGCCTCGGCGAGGTCGATCGACCGTCGACCACCGGCCCGCAGAACCTCGCAGGCGACGACCGGGTCGCGGCCCAGCCCGAGCACGGCGGCGAGGTCGTTGCCGCGCCCGCCGGGCAGCACGCCGAGCGTCGCATCCGTCCCGCGGATGGCGTGCGCCACGATCCGCGCCATCCCGTCGCCGCCGAACGCGACGACCTCGCCCCCGGCCTCGGCGGCCTCCCGCGCCGCGACCCCGGCGTGCGTCGCGGACTCCGTCCGCACGACCGTCACCTCGAGTCCCGGGTCGCGCAGCGCCTCCCGCACGCCGTCCAGCGCGCGCAGGCCACGGCCCCCGCCGGCGACGGGGTTGCAGAGCACGTGCAGGCGCCTCACGCCGCGGATCCTGACGCGCCACGCGGCGCCATGCGATCTCGACCTCTCCGAACGACTCGAGTCACCCAGAACGAGATCCCGGTCCCCAGCGACTCGAGTCACCCAGAACGAGATCCCGGTCCCCAGCGACTCGAGTCACCCAGAACGAGATCCCGGACCTCA
>JALRCL010000971.1 GCA_023268575.1 Patulibacter sp. | reverse complement strand
CGTCGCCCCGGTCCGCGAACGCGTCCTCCAGGCGCTCCACGGCGGCCTCGCGGTCGACGTGGGCCCGCAGGGTCGCGGCGACGACCGTGCGGGTCCCGTCGCGCGAGACGAGCGGCGAGCCGTTGGTGCCCGGCGGCGGGGCGACGACCCGGGCGACCGCGCGGTCGGCGTCCAGCGTGCGCACCGCGGAGCCGACCGCGGCCGAGCCGGGCGCGGCGTCGACGAGGACGAGCACGCCGGGCTCCGCCGCCTGGCCGGTGGCGCGCTCGAGCGCGATCCGGGCGTCGGACGAGGACGCGCCGGGATCCTCGAAGGCCCGGTCGCGGTCGAGGATCCCCGCGGCCGGTCCACCGAGTGCGCCGGCGAGGAGGAAGGCGACGGCGGCGAGCACCGCGACGGTGCGCGGCCGGCGGATGCCGAGGTCCGCGAGGCGGGACAGCATGACGGGCTCCTGGTGCGGGGACGGGCGGCGGACGGGACGTTCGCGCCGACGGACTGCCGTACATGTACAGCGTTCAGTTAACGCCGTCAAGTCATCGGGCGGCCCGCGCGCGCCGGTCGCCGACGGGCTACGCTGGATCCGATGAGCACGTCGCCCGCACGACGGCGCAACCCGCGCGGAGAGGGGGATCGCCTCCGCATCGCGCTGCTCGACGCGGCGACCGACAAGCTCGGCGAGGTCCAGGACGTCGACGCGCTGTCGGTTCGCGCCGTGACGGCGGCGGCGGGGGTCAGCCCGACGTCGCTCTACCTGCACTTCGCCGACAAGGACGAGCTCGTCACCGCGGTGAAGGTGCGCTGCTTCGCCGCCCTCGACGAGCGGATGGCCGCGGCGGAGGCCGAGCACGAAGGAGATCCGGTCGCCCAGGTCGCCGCGCTCGGGCGCGCCTACCTCGGCTTCGCCCGCGAGCAGCCAGGGTGGTACGCCGCGATCTTCCACACGAACTTCCGCAAGGACCTCCCGCGGGGCGACGACGGCATCTCCGGCGCCGGGCTGGCCGTCCTCGTGCGCGTCGCCGAAGCGGCGCGCCGCTGCGATCCCACGCTCGGCGAGGAGGGGGCGTTCGTCGTCGGGACGTTCCTCTGGACGACGCTCCACGGGCGGGTCGCCGTCGAACGGGCGATGCCGTCCTTCCCGTTCCCGGACGAGGAGGAGTGGATCGTGCGGCTGGCCGCGCAGTGGGTCGGGTCGTCGCGCGGGGCGGCCGGGGAGTCGACAGGCTGACCCGCGCGCGCGGTCGCGCGGCCCTGCGAGGCTGCACGCGATGCTCGATCCGCTGCAGCGCTGGGCCGCCTACGGCGAGAAGCCGGACTACGCCGGCCTCCTGACCTTCGCCGGGCAGCCCTACACCGAGGACCCTGCCGAGCTGGAGGGCGTCGACGTCGCGATCGTCGGCGCCCCGATCGACGAGCTCGTCTCCGACCGGCCGGGCGCGCGCTTCGGCCCGCGGGCGATCCGCGCCGCGTCGTGCCCGCCCGGACCGCACCTCGAGGCGCGGATCGACGCGTTCGCCGAGCTGCGCGTCGTGGACTTCGGCGACGCGCCGATCCTGCCGGCCGACCCCGCGCGCTCGCACGAGGCGATCCAGGCGACCGTCGCCCAGGTCCTCGCGGCGGGTGCGCTGCCGGTCGTCCTCGGGGGCGACCACTCGATCGCCGAGCCCGACGTCCGGGCCTGCGCGGAGGCCCACGGCGGGCCGATCGGGCTCGTCCACTTCGACACCCACACGGACACCGGGCGGACCGTGTTCGGCGTCGAGCGCTCGCACGGCACGCCGATGTACCGGCTCGTGGAGTCCGGCCACGTCGATCCGGAGCGCTATGTCCAGATCGGGCTGCGCGGCTACTGGCCGGGCGAGGAAGAGCTCGCCTGGCAGCGCGAGCGCGGCATCACCTCGTTCTTCCTGCACGACGTACGCGACCGCGGCATCCGGGCCGTCGTCCAGGACGCGCTGGCGATCGTCGGGCGGCCGGCGCTCGCCGGCGAGGCCCCGCCGACGTTCCTCTCCGTCGACGTGGACGTGCTGGATCCCGCGTACGCGCCGGGCACGGGCACCCCGGAGCCGGGGGGCATGACGGCGGCGGACCTCCTGTGGGCCTGCCGCGCGGTCGGCGAGGGCGTCGCACTGGCGGGGATGGACGTCGTCGAGGTCCTGCCCGAGCGCGTCGGCTCGCGGGACCTCACGGCGCTCGTGGCCGACCGGGTCGTCCGCGAGGCGCTCACGGGCGTGGCGCTGCGGCGCCGCGCCGGCTGAGCGTCGTCCGCCGATCCGCGGGTCGCCTGGCGGCCGAGGACCGGTGGATCCTGGATCGGGCCCGCGGCGCGCACCGGCGGCGGCCCGGGCCGCGGGCGCGTCAGGCCGCGTCGGGGCGCGGCAGCGGCGTCGCGTGGGGCGAGTCGACGATCGCGAAGATCCCCGGCAGGTAGATGCTCGTGAGCCAGTCGACGAGCTCCTCGGCGGAGACCTCGTGGTCGCTCTCGCGCCACCAGAAGGCGATCCCCTCGAAGCCGGTGTTCAGGGCGGCGCCGAGCGCCTCCACGCGCCAGGGTTCGAGGCTCGTGCCGAGCTCGGCGAGCGTCGCGCGCAGGAGCTCGGTGAGCAGCGCGCTCTGCCGCCGGCGGATCTCGAGGATCGGCTCGCGGCCGGCCTCCGGGCCGGGGGCCAGCAGCAGGTCCCAGCCGCCGTGCGGCTCGGCGACCCAGCGCAGGAACGCCGTCGCGCCGCCGCGGAGGCGCTGCTCGGGGCTCGCGGCGGCCTGGACGGCGTCGGTGACGACGCGGGCCAGCTCGCTGGCGGTCTCGGCGACGCAGCGCTCGTAGAGCGCCTCCTTGCTGCCGACGAGGTCGTAGATCACCGGCTTGGAGACGCCGGCCCGCGCGGCGAGCTCGTCCATCGACGCCTGCTGGTAGCCGCGCTCGGCGAACAGGCCGCGGGCGAGGCCGAGCACCTGCCGCTCGCGCACGGCCCGCGGGACGCGTCCGCGTGGGAAGCCCTCGACGTCGCCGGGGGAGGCGGGCGGGAGCTGGGCGTCGGGCGTGGAGGGCATGCGTGGTCGTGGCGGGTGGAACCGCAGCGCGCGCTCCGGTTACGTCACCGTAGGCTACTCTGCGGTAGCGCCTGGCGCCATCCCGTCGCCCGAAAGGATCCCATGTCCACCGTCGCCGTCCGTCCGACCCCTGCCTCCTACGCCGAGCCGCTGCCCGCGGAGGTCCGCGTCGCGATCATCGGCAGCGGGTTCTCCGGCCTCGCGATGGCCGCCGCCCTGCTGCGCGAGGGCGAGCGGGACTTCGTCGTGCTCGAGCGCGCCTCCGACATCGGCGGGACGTGGCGCGACAACGCCTACCCGGGCTGCGCCTGCGACGTGCCGTCGCACCTCTACTCGTTCTCGTTCGCCCCGAACCCGAACTGGTCGAACACCTTCAGCCCCCAGGGCGAGATCTGGCGCTACCAGCTCGACGTCTCGGCGAAGCTCGGCGTCGATCCGTACGTCCGCGCGAACGCCGGCGTGACGAAGGCCAGCTGGAGCGACGACACCCAGCGTTGGACCGTGGAGACCGAGCGCGGGACGGTGACCGCGCGAATCCTCGTCTCCGGCACCGGTCCGCTCTGCGAGCCGCTGATCCCGGACCTGCCCGGCCTGGCGTCGTTCCAGGGCGAGACCTTCCACTCCGCCCGTTGGAACCACGACTACGACCTGCGCGGCAAGCGCGTCGCCGTCGTCGGCACCGGCGCCTCCGCGATCCAGTTCGTGCCGCGGATCCAGCCGCAGGTCGGCCACCTGACCGTCTTCCAGCGCACCCCGCCGTGGATCCTGCGCCGCCCGTCGCGCCCGATCACCCCGATCGAGCGCTTCGTGTACCGCCGCTTCCCGGTCGCCCAGCGCGCGATGCGCGGGATCATCTACGGCAGCCGCGAGCTGCTGATGCTGCCGTACAAGTACGCGCGGCCCACCGGGCGGATCCTCCGCGGCATCGCCGAGGCGCACCTGCGGATGCAGGTCAAGGACCCGGTCCTGCGCGAGAAGCTGCGCCCGGACTTCGAGGTCGGCTGCAAGCGGATCCTCATCTCCAACGACTACCTGCCGGCGCTGGGCAAGCCGAACGTCGAGGTCGTCACCCACGGCGTCACCGAGGTCCGCGAGCGCTCGATCGTCGCCGCCGACGGCACGGAGCGCGAGGTCGACGCGATCATCTTCGGCACCGGCTTCCACGTCACCGACCAGCCCGTGGCGGAGCTCGTTCACGGGCGGGGCGGCAAGCGGCTCGCCGACGCCTGGAACGAGGGCGGGATGGGCTCGTTCATGGGGACGACGGTCAGCGGCTTCCCGAACCTCTTCCTCATGGTCGGCCCGAACACCGGCCAGGGCCACACGTCGATCATCTACACGATCGAGTCGCAGGTCCCGTACGTGCTCGACGCGCTGCGGACGCTGAACCGCGAGCGGGCCGGCGCGTTCGACCTGAAGCGCGAGGTGCAGGAGGCGTTCGTCCGCGAGATGGGCGACAAGTTCCGCGGCACGGTCTGGACCGCCGGCGGCTGCAAGAGCTGGTACCTCGACCGCGAGGGCCGCAACACGACGCTCTGGCCGTCGTTCACGTTCAACATGCGCCGTCGCCTGTCGCGGTTCGACCGCTCGATGTACCGCCTGGACCCGCGCGTCGACGCGCCGGCGCCCGCGAGCGAGCCGGCCACCACCGCCTGAGCGGCACCGCCCGCGCGACCCTGCTCGCGGCGCCCGGGTGGGCGCCCGGGCGGTGGGATCCGGTGGCGGAGCCGGGACGGAGGGCGGGCGCAGATCCGCGTCCGGCGCGGCTTCGTGCCCGCGCTTCGGACTGGCGGCGCTCGCGCGGCGTCGTTGGGGCCTCGGCCGCGCCGTGCGACTCAGGGCGCCGGGAGCGCGGGCGTCGGGGCGAGCCACCGGCGCAGGTGCGCCCACACGCGCGGGTGGTGCAGGAGGTCGAAGTGCGACAGGCCGCCCATCAGGACGACGTCGTCGGCGGCGAAGGCGAGCTTCCGCGCACCGCGGGCGCGCGCCAGGGCGCTGCGGGGCGTGACGAGCAGGTCGCCGAGGACGGAGCGGGCGAGCCACCGCTCCGGGTCGCGGTGCAGCGTCACCGCCACGGCGTGGTGCCGGGCGCCGGGCAGCAGCGGGACGGGCGTGCCGCGCTCGCCCCACGGCCAGTGGTCGATCGCCGCCGGCTCGTCCTCGTCGAGCAGCAGCCCGTCGCGCAGGTCCAGGACGCCCTCGGAGCGCAGCGCCAGCAGGTCGGCGATGGTGCGCGTCTCCGGCACGAGCCCGGCGGCCCAGGCGCCCGTCGCCGCGAGGCGCTCGAGGTTCGCACCGAGCTGGGGGCTGCCGAGCAGCACGACGTCGCGCACGCGGCTCGGCCAGGCGTGACCCGCCGCGGTCGCGTGCGCTCCGGCGCTGCGCAGGACGAGGCCGCCCATCGAGTGGCCGACGAGGGCGACGTCGCGCAGGTCCCCGGGCCAGGCGTCGTGCAGGCGCTCCAGGAGCCGGGCCAGGTCCGCGCCGTTGGCCGGGATCCGGCGGCCGGTGTTGTAGCGCAGCGTCAGCACGTCGAAGCCGAGCTCGCGATGCAGGAGCGTCGTGAACGAGCGGGCATCGGCCGCCTCGCGGGCGGCGTGCCGCAGGTCGGCGGCGTCGGCGCCCGCGCCCTGCAGCGCCATGTCGTGCCCGCCGCCGCTGTCGACCTCGTCCTGCGCGGGGGCGCGCCGCGGCGCGCGCCACGAGGCATCGGTCAGGCAGAGCCCGTGGACGAGGACGACGACGCGGCCGTCGGTCAGCGGGAAGTCGCGGCGCAGCGCGGCGGGGGAGAGGTCGAGGTCGCGCCCGCGGTGGCGGAGCGTCATCGGCAGCTCGAGCGGGCTGCCCGTCTCGGCGAAGCGACGCCCGAAGGCGCCGTTGAGGGCGCCGAGCGCCAGGTCGCCGGCCGGCAGCTCGGCCAGGCGCGGCGCGTCGGGTCGCCGGCCCGCGGCGGCGAGCTCCCCGGCCCCGCGGACCGCGAGCCGGCCGGTGGCCGCCACGGCGGCGTAGACCGCGTCGGCGACGAGGTCGTGGGCGCGCGCCACCGGCGAGCGGGACGGCCCGTGGCCGAGCGCTCGTCGCGCGATCGTCCGGTGGACGCCCTGGACGTGGCGCACGGCCCCGCTCCAGGCATCGGCGGTCACGCGGGTGGTGGCGAGGATCTCCTGGGACTGCACGAACGACCTCCGGCGAGTTCGGTACACAACCGTACACCGAAATCGGGCGCGCGTTCCACCGGACGAGCCTCCTCGTGCAGCGAGGACCGTCGACGTGACGTCCGCCGGCACCGGGAGCGCGCCGCACGCGACGCCCCGGCCAGGGCCGCTCGCTGGTCGGCGGGCGGGAGGGCTACCCTCGGTCGGTGGCCGACTGGCGCTACGAGGAGCACCTGCGCGCCCCGACCGGCTCCGGCGCGCTGCCCCGCGACGGGCACGACGGAGTGGCCGGCGGCGCGGCCTGCGGCGACCTCGTGCGGCTGCGGATCGCCGTCGACGGCGAGCGCGTCGCGGCGGCCGGGTTCGTCGCGGAGGGCTGCGGGGCGCTGACGGTCTGCGGCTCGATCGCCTGCGAGCTGCTGGACCGGGCGACGGTCCGGGACGCGGCGCGGATCTCGGTCGACGCGCTCGCCGCGGAGGTCGGCGGCCTGCACCCCGGCAAGCGCCACGCGGCCGAGCTCGTCGCCGACGCGCTGCACCGCGCCCTCGGCGCCGCGGTCGCCGCCGACGGTCGCCCCCGGCCGAGCGTGGACCTCGCGGTCGCCGCCGGGACCGAAGCGGACGCCTCGCCCGCCGCCGCGGCGGGCCCGACGCTCGTGGCGATGAGCGGTGGCGTCGACTCGGCGGTGGCGGCGCTGATGGCGGTCCGCGACCACCCCGACGCGATCGCGGTGACCCTCGAGCTGTGGCGCGACCCCGCCAACGACGCCGAGTCGAGCTGCTGCTCCCACAGCGCCGTGCGCCGCGCGCGCGACCTCGCGCACCGGATGGGCCTGCCGCACCTGACGCTCGATCTGCGCGACGCGTTCCGCGCCGGCGTCGTCGAGCCGTGGATCGCCGAGCACCGCGCGGGCCGGACGCCGAACCCGTGCGTGCGCTGCAACGGACACGTCCGCCTGGACGCGATGCTCGACCTCGCCGACCGCGTCGGCTGCGCGACGCTCACGACCGGGCACTACGCGCGCACGACCGCCGACGGCCTGCTGCGCCTCGCGATCGATCCGGGCAAGGACCAGGCCTACATGCTCAGCGCGCTCTCGCCGGCGGCGATCGCGCGGATGCGCTTCCCGCTCGGGGAGCTCGAGAAGCCGGCGGTCCGCGCGATCGCCGCCGACGCCGGCCTGCCGGTCGCCCGGACCCCCGACTCCCAGGACCTCTGCTTCCTCGCCGGCACCGGCCGCTCGGCGTTCCTCGAGCGCCACGGCGACCTGCCCGACCGTCCCGGTCCGATCCGCGACCTCGACCGCGGCGCCCTCGTCGTCGGCGAGCACCGCGGCGCCCACCACTACACCGTCGGGCAGCGCCGCGGCCTCGGCGGCGGCGCGGGTGAGCCGCGCTACGTCGTCGGGACCGACGTCGCCGAGAACGTCGTGACGATCGGCCGTCGCGAGCGGCTGCTCACCGATCGCGTGACGCTCGAGGGGCTCGTCCTGCACCGGCCGGCGGAGCTCGTCGACGCGGTGAAGCTCCGCTACCGCCAGCCGCCGCAGGCGGCCACGCTCGACCACGACGGCCCCGCCGCGACGGTCCGCCTGGCGACGGCGCAGCTGCGCCCCGCGGCCGGCCAGACGGCGATGCTCCTCGCCGGCGACGTCGTCGTCGGCTCGGCGACGATCGCCTGAGCGTCGGGTCGTCCGTCCGCCCGTCGACCGCCGGGACGCGCGAGGCCGGGCGGGTTCGGGACAATCGCGGGCGTGAGCACCGATCGGCCGGTCACCAGCGACGAGATCCGCGAGACGTTCCTGGCCTTCTTCGCGGCCCGTGGACACCGCCGGCTGCCGTCGGCGTCGCTCGTGCCCGCCCAGCACGACCCGTCCGTCCTGCTCACCACGGCGGGCATGCACCCGCTCAAGCCGTACTTCCTCGGGGCCGAGCAGCCGCCCGCCCCGCGGCTGACGAGCTGCCAGAAGTGCTTCCGCACGCCCGACATCGACAACGTCGGCGTCACCGCCCGGCACCTCACGTGCTTCGAGATGCTCGGCAACTTCTCGATCGGCGACTACTTCAAGCGCGAGGCGATCGCCTTCGCCTGGGAGCTCACCACCGAGGGCTTCGGGTTCGACCCCGAGAAGGTCTTCGTCACGGTCTTCGGCGGCGACGAGCAGCTCGGCCTCGGCCCGGACACGGAGTCGATCGAGCACTGGCTGGAGGTCGGCGTCCCGCGCGAGCGGATCGTCGAGCTCGGCCGCGAGGACAACTTCTGGCAGGCCGGACCGAACGGGCCCTGCGGCCCGTGCACGGAGCTCTACCTGGACCGCGGCCCGGACTACGGCCCGGCCACGAAGCCCGGCGAGGACGAGTCGGACCGGTTCATGGAGTTCTGGAACCTCGTGCTCATGCAGTACGACCAGACGACCCACGAGGACGGGTCCTCGACGCTCGTGCCGCTGCCGACGAACAACATCGACACCGGCATGGGGCTCAACCGGATGGCGATGCTCCTGCAGGGCAAGGAGACGATCTTCGAGACCGACCAGTTCGCGCCGCTGATCGCGCTGGCCGAGGAGCTCTCGGGGCGCCGCTACGAGCAGGGTGACGAGGCCGTCGACCGGGCGATGCGGATCCTCGCCGACCACACGCGCGGCATGACGTTCCTCATCTCCGACGGCGTCGTGCCCTCCAACGAGGACCGCGGCTACGTCCTGCGGCGCCTCATGCGCCGCGCGATCGTCCAGGGCCGCCGGATCGGCATCGAGGGCGCCTTCCTCGGCCGCTACCTCGACGTCGTCGTCGAGACCATGGGGGCCGCGTACCCCGAGCTCGTCGAGCGCCGCGAGGAGATCCGCACCTGGGTCACCGCCGAGGAGGAGGGCTTCGGCCGGACCCTCCAGGCGGGGACGGCGCTGCTCGGGCAGCTGCTGGACGCCGGCGCGGTGTCCGGGGCCGACGCGTTCCGGCTGCACGACACGTTCGGCTTCCCGGTCGAGATGACGATCGAGCTCGCGCAGGAGCGGGGCGTCGCCTGGCACGGGCAGGAGGAGTTCGACCGCCTGATGGGCGAGCAGCGCGAGCGGTCGAAGGCCGGCTCGCGCCGCGGCGACCACGGCGGGGCGGCGGCCGGTTCGATCGCCGCGCAGGTCGCCGCGGAGGCGACGGACTTC
>JALRCL010000762.1 GCA_023268575.1 Patulibacter sp. | reverse complement strand
GACGACCCCCGCCTCGGCCGCGGCCCGCTCGAGCTCCGCGCTGTCCCACCGCGCGACGGCCTCGGCGACGAGCGCCTTGTCGTCCGGCGCGCCGAGGAGCTTCAGGGTCGCGTTGCGGGGCCGCGGGTAGTGCGCCTGCGGCAGGACCCAGCGCCCGTCGCCGCAGCGGTAGAAGCTCGAGTAGCGCAGCGCGGTGTGGACGTCGAAGTCGCTGCCCTGCGGCAGGCCGTTGAGCAGCTCCCAGCGCCCCTCGTAGAACGGGCAGAGCCGACGCGGGGCGACGCGCAGGTCGACCTCGACGTCCTGCCCGTCGCCTCCGCGGCTGCGCCAGAGCGCGGCGAGCGCGACGGACTTCGCCACGAGGCCGAGCGCGGGCGCGGAGGCGAGCGCGAGACGGCTGCGCACGATGGGGTCCGCGCCGTGGAAGGTCACCGTCCCGCCCGCGTCGGCGGCCGAGAGCCCGACGTCGGCGAGCACCGCGTCCAGGCGCGCCGGCAGGTCGATCGCGTCGTCGCGCCGCAGCGGCGCGGCGATGGCGCCGCGCAGCTCCTCCTCGAGCGCGGTCACGGTCACGGTCATGCGACGGCGCGGTGCGTGACGCGCACCTCGGTGAACGACTCCAGGCCCCAGCGGCCGTTCTCGGTCCCCAGTCCGCTCCACTTCGTGCCGCCGAACGGCTGGTAGGGGTGGTTGGCGAGGTGCGTGTTGATCCAGGTCGTGCCGCACTCCAGCCGCGCGGCGACCGCCTCGGCGCGCTCGGGGTCCGCGGACCAGACCGAGCCGTCCAGGCCGTAGCGCGTGCCGTTGGCGGCGGCGATCGCCGCGTCCTCGTCGCGGTACGCGATCACGGGCAGCGCGGGACCGAACTGCTCCTCGTCGACGATCGCCATCCCGTCGCGCGCCCCGCGCAGCAGCGTGGGGGCGTGGAAGAGCCCCCCGCCCGCCAGCCGGCTCCCGCCCACCACCGCCTCGGCGCCGTCGCGCAGCGCGGCACCGACGAGTCCCGCGACGCGCTCGAGCTGCGGCGCGTTGCTCACCGGGCCGACGTCGACGCCCTCCTCCGTGCCGGGACCGACGCGCAGCGCCGCGACCCGGTCGGCGAGCGCGTCCACGAGCGCGGCCTCCAGCGACGCCGGCACGTAGACGCGCTTCACCGCGCAGCAGACCTGCCCGGCGTTGAGGAACGACGCCTCGACGATCCCTCGCGCCACCGCAGCCGGATCCGCGTCGTCCAGGACGACGGCGGCGTCGTTGCCGCCGAGCTCGAGGGTGACGTGCTTCAGGTCGTCGGCGACGGCCGCCGCGATCGCCTTGCCGGTCGCGATCGAGCCGGTGAAGCTCACCTTCCGCGGCACGGGATGAGCGGTCATCCAGGCGCCGAGGTCGTTGCCGCCCGAGACCGCGCTCAGGACGCCCGGCGGCAGGTGCGCGGCGAGGAGCTCGACCATCGCGAGCGTCGACAGCGGCGTGTACGGCGAGGGCTTCAGCACCACCGCGTTGCCGGTGGAGAGCGCGGGGCCGAGCTTCCAGGCCGCCAGCAGCAGCGGGAAGTTCCACGGCGTGATCGCCGCGACGACGCCGACCGGCACGCGACGGACCGTCACGTGCGCGCGGTCGTCGTCGCGGATGACCTCGGGCTCGAGGGCGATCTTCGCGTGCTGCGCGATCCACCAGGCGGCGCCCTGGACCTCGTCGCGCGCCTGCGCCAGCGGCTTGCCCTGCTCGGCGGTGAGCAGCGGCGCGAGCCGGTCGACGGCCCCGAGCAACGCCCCGACGGCGCCGAGCAGCGCGGCCCGGCGCGCGCCGGGGTCGGCGGCCCACCCGGGCTGCGCGGCCGCCGCCGCGGCGAACGCGTCGTCGAGCTGCGCGCGGCTCGCGTCCGGGGCCTCCGCGACGAGCGCGCCCGTCGCCGGGTCGTGGACCGCGAAGGTCGTGGCGGCGGCGACCCGCTCGCCGGCGATGACGAGGGCCGGCTCGGCCCCCGCGATGACGTCGCTCCCCATGGTGCTCCCCTCGTCTCCTCGCGACTCGCTCACGTGAGCGATCGTTCTCGACACGACCGTCAGTAGATCGCCGCTGTCGAGGGCGACACTACCACGTGCGTGAACGATCGTTCAACGCGCTCCCGCGCGGCGCTGCGGACCCCGCCGCGACGGGGCCGCGCGGCTCAGGCGCGGCCCCGCAGGCCCAGCCGACGGCGCCAGTCGCCGGCGCCCAGGAGCCGGGCCCCCCGGCGCTGCAGCGCCAGGCGCCGCGAGGTCGCGGGGTACCAGACGGGCTCGCTGCTCGGGGCGATCCGGTCGCCGACGACGACCCGCTCGTGGCAGTACTTCCGGATCCCGGACGGCCCACCGAGGCGCCCGCCGATCCCCGAGTCCCGCCAGCCGCCCTGCGGCGCGCCGAGCTGGAAGAGGTTGATGAGGACGTTGTTGAGGTTCACCGCCCCGACCTCGAGCTGCTGGGCGATCCGCTCGCCCTTCTCGCGGTCGCGGGTCCAGACCGAGCCCGACAGCCCGTAGGGCGAGTCGTTGGCCAGGCGCACCGCCTCGTCGACGTCCGGGACGCGCATGATCGGCAGCGTCGGCCCGAAGGTCTCCTCGCGCATGCACGCCATCGAGTGGTCGACGTCGACGAGGACCGTCGGCGGGTAGAAGAGCCCCGGGCCCGGCAGCCGCCGGCCGCCGGTCAACGTCCGCGCGCCCTTCTCCTGCGCGTCGGCGACGTGGCGCTCGACGATCCGGATCTGGTCCTCGGTCGCCATCGCGCCGAAGTCGGCCTCGGGCCGCGGCCCGGCGTCCATCCCGACCCGCAGCGCGTCGGCCCGCTCGACGACGAGGTCGACGAACGCGTCGTGGACCTCGTCCTCGACGTAGACCCGCTCGACGGAGATGCACGCCTGGCCCGCGCCCATGAACCCGCCCCAGACGGCGGCGTTCGCGGCCCGCTCGAGGTCGGCGTCGGCGCACACGACCATCGGGTCCTTGCCGCCGAGCTCGAGGCTGCACGGGATCAGCCGCTCGCCGCAGCGCGCGCCGATCCTGCGGCCCGTGGCCACCGACCCGGTGAAGTGGACCATGTCGACCACGTCGACGACCGCGGCGCCGATCTCGCCACCGCCCTGGGCGCAGTCGAGGATCGGCGGAGCGCCGATCGCCTCGCGCCAGCCGCGGACGAGCTCCGCCCACGTCAGCGGCGTGATCTCCGAGGGCTTCGTCAGCACCGCGCAGCCGGCCATCATCGCGGCCGGCAGGTCGAGCATCGGGTTGCCGATCGGCCCGTTCCACGGCGTGATGAGCCCCACGAGCTGGTGGGGCTGGAAGTGCACCGCGATCCGCTTCGTCGCCATCGCGACGGAGTGCGGCCTGGGGTGCTCCGGCGCGAGGAACGCGGCGGCGTGCTTCGCGTAGTAGTTGATGACCTCCAGCGCGACGGGCAGCTCGACGTTCGTGTCGTTCCAGCTCTTGCCGGTCTCGCGCTGGACGAGCTCCAGCAGCGCCTGCTCCTCGTCGAGCATCCAGTCCCGCCAGCGCCGCATCCAGCCGGCGCGCTCGGCGAAGGAGAGCGCCGCCCAGGCCGGCTGAGCGCTGCGCAGCGCGGCCGCGCGCGCCGCCACGTCCTCGACCCCGTCGACGGCGACGCGGCCCGCGATCTCGCCCGTGCCGGGGCACCGGATCACGAGCTCCTCGGGCGCCGTCCCGGGCGCGGTGGTGGGGTCGTTCGTCGTCGTCGGCGCGCTCACGGGAGGCTCCTCGCGTCGGGGGTCAGCACTCGGGCACGATCCGCGGGTACTTCCAGCCCGACTTGCGGATGTCGTCGGGGCCCGCGTAGGTCTTCTCGCCCGGCTTCAGGCCCTTCTCCGCCTGCCCGGGTGCCGGGAACGGATCGAAGCTCATGCCCTTGATGCCCTGCGCCAGGCCGGAGCTCACGAGCGTGTGGACCGCGTCGTTGATCCCCTTCGGCAGGCCCATGAGCGCCGTCTCGTTGACGACCGGCATCAGGCGGATCGTGTGGCCGATGGCGTCGTAGGAGTTCGCGGCCGAGCCGAGGCTCGTCACGAAGGAGACGATGTCGGCCTTGTACGGCTCGATGTAGCGGAGCATCGGATTGACCTGGCAGAGCACCTTGCGGACCTCCGGCAGGGCGCTCGTGAGCTTCGGCGCCGCGTCGTCGAGCTGCGCCAGCGCTCGCTGCAGCGGCGGCGCGGCGCTCGAGAGGCGCGCGACGACCCGGCGGCCCTCGGCCGCCGCAGGCGTCAGCGAGCGCACGGCGGGCCGGACCTCGCGCAGCGCGGTGGCGAGGTTCGCCACGACCGGCGTCGCCGTCGCCGAGGTGTCGCGCACGACGCCGGTCGTCTCGCGCGCCTGGCGCAACGTCGACGGCAGCTCCTCGATCGTCCGGCGCAGCGCGTCGTCGCGCGCCGCCAGGGCGGTGAACGTCGTGCGACCCTGGCGCGCGAGCACCTCGATGCTCGCGCGACGCTCGCCGAGGGCGGTCATCACCGAGCCGAGCTGGCGCACGAGCCGGGCGATCCGGGGGCCGTCGCCGTCGAGGGCCCTCGTCAGCGACGAGCCGGCCTGCAGGGTTCCCGCGGCGCGGTCGAGGGTCGTGGAGAGCTCGCGGCCGCGGCCGTCGACGGCCGTCCCGAGACCACCGATGAGCTTGCGGGTCTCCTCGCGCGTGCCGTCCTGGAGGACGGACAGCAGCTGGTCGACGTCGACGTACTCGTCGTCGCGGACCGGCGGCACGATCGAGCCCTCGGGCAGGGTCTCCTTCGACCGCCCGGGCTCGATCTCGACGTAGTTCTCGCCGAGCGGCGTCCGGACGGCGAGCTTCGCGCCCGAGTCCTTCGGCAGCGGGAACACCGCGTCGTCGTCGAGGCGGATGTTCACGAGGGCGCCGACGCCGCGACGCTCGACGTCCTTCACCGTGCCGACGCGCGTCCCGGCCATCGTCACCGAGCTGCCCTCGGCGAGGCTGCCGGCCGACGGCACGATCGCCTTGACGTTGTACGTGCCGCCGAACGAGAGGGCGCCGGAGAGCCGCAGCAGCGCGATGAGCATGCCGGCCGCGATCGCGACGAACACGATGAGGATCAGCAGGTGCCGCGTGAAGTGCCTGGTGGTCATCGGGAGCTCCTCACCGCTCGTCCTGCTTGGCCGGCGGGCGACCGCCGATCGGCGCGCCCTCGACGCAGCCGCCGTAGGCGCGCTCCCAGGGCGAGGCGAGGCCGAGGGTCTGGATGCCCGCGGCCAACGTGCCGCGCGGCGCCTGACCGCGGGAGTCGCCGTACTTCGTCATCGAGGCGTCCCAGTGGAAGAAGCCCTGGACGCCCTTCTTGCAGTTCGCCAGGTCCTTGGTGACCTTGTTCAGGGTCGGGACCTGCGGGCGCAGCCGCGCGATCGTCGTCGCGAGGTTCTGGCTCAGCGGCACGAGCGAGTCGGCGAACGGCGCCAGCCGCCGGACCGGGCGCTGCAGGGCGTCGACCGCGGGCGCGGCGTCGCGGCTCAGCGCGCGGACGGCGTCGAGTCCCCCGTCGAGCCGGTCGGCGACCGGCCGCAGGCTCGTCACCGCGCCGTCGACGTCGCCCAGGACGCCGCGCGTGGCCCGGAAGCTCGCGGTGACGGCGGAGAGCACCGGCGGCAGCTCGCGCAGGGTCGCGTCCAGCGCGCCGGAGCGGTCGCGCAGCGCGGCCATCGTCGTGGCGCCGCTGCCGATGAGCTTGCGCAGCGCGACGTCGCGGCGGCCGAGCTCGGCCGTCAGCGTGCTCGCGTTGCGCACGAGGCGCTGGGTGCGCTCCTTGCGCACGGCGAGCTGGTGGGTCAGGCGACCGGCCGCGTCCAGGAGCGGGACGGCGGCCACGAACGCCTGCTGCAGCTGGCCGCCGCGGTCGTCGAGGCCGGCGCCCAGCTCGGCCAGCAGCCGCCGCAGGTGGACCCGGGTGTCGCCGTCGAAGGTCGAGAGGACCTCGTCGACGCCGACCGGCACCGTCGTGCGCGAGGCGGCGA
>JALRCL010000707.1 GCA_023268575.1 Patulibacter sp. | reverse complement strand
CGCCGGCCGCGCGGGTGCCGGAGTCCTCGCTGGCACGTCCCCGCTCGTGTGGGACGATGGGCCGACCATGGGCAACCTGCAGCGTCGTTCCGGCTCGAACCTCTCCCGCACGCAGCGGGTCGACCGGGCCTTCAAGCTCGGCGTCGCCGCCGTCGCGCTGGGCGCGGCCGGCATCGTCGGCCTGGTGATCGGCTCCGGCGCGCTCGTCGTCGTCGGCTTCGTCGGCGCCGGGATCAGCGGGTTCCTGGCCCGCAACACCCTGCGCCCCCGCCGCTAGCCGGTCCGCCCGGCCGGCCCCCGGCGGTCGCCGCGTGGGCGCCGCCGGTCGGGCGCGACGTGGGGGGCCGGGCTAGCGGATGAGCACCGTCGTGCCCATCGGCACGCGCGGGTACAGGTCGATGACGTCGCTCGGGTGCATCCGGATGCAGCCGTGGGACGCGCGGGAGCCGAGCGACCAGGTCTCCGCCGTGCCGTGGATCCCGATCCCGTCGCGCAGGCCGAGCCAGCGGGCCTTCAGCGGGTTGTTCGGGGCGCCGCCGGGGATGACCTGGCCCGCGAGCGACCCGGCCCACGCCGAGTTCGGGACGTGCCAGGCCGGGTTCACCTGCTTCGAGGTCACGGAGTACGTGCCGGCCGGCGTGCCGTGGCCCGCGGCGCCGACGGCGATCTTGTACGTCTTGACCCACTTCAGGCGCTTGAAGAGGCGCAGGCGGAACGTCTGGCGGTCGACCGTGACGAGCGTCGCGTAGCGGCGCTTGAGCGACTCGACGGTCACCGCGGGGCTGGTGCGGGTGACCTTCAGCGTGAGCGTCGCGCGCTCGGCGCCCGGGTCCTGCAGCGCCCCGAGGACGAGCTTCTGGAGCTTCGCGCGGTCGACCTTCCAGCCGCGCCGCGAGCCGGTGTACCGCTGCTTGCTGATGCCGATCCGCGCCGTCGCGTTGCGGGCCGCGCGCCCCATCCGCGACAGCGAGGTGATCCAGCGGTTCACCGCGGAGGCGCGCCACAGGATCACCGGTGCGATCCGGGTGCCGGCCTTCGCCTTCAGCGCCGCCGCGGCGGTGTCCGAGGCGTCGTAGCGGTAGTCGATGGCGTCCATCGCCAGGCGGTGCGGCCGCTCGGCGATCGTCACGACGATCGGGGCGTCCGACGGCTTGTGCCCGCGCAGGGCGGCGGCGATCGTGCGGGTCGCCTGCTTGCCCGTCTGGCCGGACAGGTCGACGTCGCCGAGCTTCACGCCCGGCTTCACCGTCGGCTCGGCCGGCGGGGCGGGCGTCGTGGTCGTCGGCGGGACCGGGACGGTCGCCGACGGGTCCTGGGCGTGAGCGGTGGCGACCGGGGCGGCCAGCGCGATCAGGGTCAGCGCGGCCGCGGCCAGGGGACGTGAACCCGCGGGCGGGCGAAGGGACGACGGCATGCATCCAGGCTAGGCACCGGCGCGCGACGAGGCGACGGTTGCACGGGCTCGTGCGTCCGCGGGCGCGCCGGGGCGCGCCGGTGGCCGCCCTCACCGGCCAGACGCCCACGCGGCGCGGGTCGCCCCGGTGGGTCCGCGGTCGGGTCCCGGCGCCGCGTCGGCCGGGAGCGCGCGTCAGCCGGCGACGGCGGCGGGCGGCGCGACGTCCGGGGCGGGCGCCACGCGCACCTCGCGGCAGAACTCCGCCAGCAGCTCGCCGACGATCGCCGGGCACTCGAGCTGTGGGCAGTGGCCGATCCCGGGCAGCAGCTCGTAGCGGGTGTCCGGCAGCGCGTCGCGCACGTGCCGCGAGCCGTCGTGGTGGACCATCCGGTCGCCGTCGCCCCAGATGAGCAGCACCGGGCACGCGACCCGCGAGTGGTCGAACGGGCTCTCGAGCTCGGGCAGCAGCCGCCGGCCGGTGTGCAGCAGCCGCCGGACGTCGCGCCGGGACTCGAAGTGCTGCGCGAACCGGTGCAGGACGTCGCGCCGGGCGCGCAGCGGCCGCGCGAAGGCGAGCTGGCGGAACAGCTGGGCGACGATCGCGCGGATCAGCGGCGTCGGGACCGGGTTGCGGTCGGCGAGCAGGAACCGCAGCAGCGGCTGCTGGGAGATGAGGCCGAACCAGCGCGGGTGGTCGAAGCCGGCGGGGTCGATCGGCACGATGCCGGCCGGCGAGGGTCGCCGCTCGGCCGCCAGCAGCGTCGCCGCGCCCCCCATCGAGTTGCCGGCGATCACGGCCGGCTCGTCGGGGGCGATCTGGGCGAGCACCCCGTCGATGAGCCGGGCGAACTGCTCGAGCATCGGCTCGTCGGGGAGCAGGCGATCCGCCTTGCCGAACCCCTGCAGGTCGATCGCGACCGACCGCTGGCGTCGGTCGGCGAGGTCGAGCATCAGCGGTCGCCAGGTGTCGGCGGAGTCGGAGTACCCGTGGAGGAGCAGCAGCGGTGGGCCGCCGAGACGTGATCCGCGCGTCTCCAGGAGCCGCGTCCGCACCCCGGCGGCTTCGACGAACCGCTCGGTGATCTCGGGTCGACCCATGACCGAACGCTAACACCGTGTTCGATGCCGCTCGAAGCGCGATGGGTCGTCCGTCGACCGGCAGCGGCCTGGAGCGCCGGGCCGCCCGGCGCTCCCAGCGCGACCGGAACCCCTTGATCTGCAGGGAGTTCTCGCGCTCACCGCGACGCTCCGCGCGCCCGTTCGCCCGGCGCCTGTGCCGTCCGGTTCGCGTCGTACCGTCCCGGGCATGGATCTCCGCGACCTCGACGCCGGCGCACCGGTGGACCGCGTGCTGCTGGTCCGCTCCGCGGCGCGTCGCCGCCGGCGCGACGACGGCTCGGAGTACCTCCGGCTCGAGCTCGGGGACCGCTCGCAGGCGCTCGTGGCGATCGTGCGCGAGGACGTCGAGGCGATCGCCGCCTTCGCGGAGCGCGGTGCGGCGGTCCGCTTCCGCGGGGTCGTC
>JALRCL010000688.1 GCA_023268575.1 Patulibacter sp. | reverse complement strand
GCCCGCGTCGGCGACCTCGTGACCGGCGGCGATCGCCAGCCGGCGCCGGTCGCGGCGGGCCGGGCTGAAGCGGTCGACGTCGACGCCGCGGTCCCAGCGGCCGATCCGGTCCTCGGCGATGCCGAGGGCCCGGACGGCCTCGTCGCTCTGCGGGCTCGGCGTCACGACGACGTCGGCCTGGCCGTAGAAGGCCCCGAGCGCGAGCGTCGCCCACTGCTCGAGGTGCTGGTCGGCCGAGCGCAGCCCCGTGTAGGTCGCCAGCTCCGTGTGGTAGCTGCCCAGCAGCGGCAGCTCGAGGAGCTTCGCCAGGCCGAGGCCGACGACGCCGGCCGGTCCGGGCGAGCAGAGGTGGACGACGTCGTAGCGGCCCTCGGAGAGCTCCTCCACGAGCGCCGGGACGCTCGGCACGCCGATCCGCAGGCCCTCGTAGAAGGGGATGTCGACCTCCGCGACGGCCGGCAGGCGCCGGTCGACGTTGTGGTCGGTGCCGATGACCTCGACGTCGAAGCCGGGGACGCCGCGCTCGCGGATCGTGTTCAGCGTGTGCGTGACGCCGTGCATCCCGCCGATGCCGTCGGCGATGAGCGCCACGCGCGGGCGCTCGCCGTCCATCCGCGGCTTGAGCTTGCGCCGCTCGCGACCGAGGAAGGCCGTCGAGGGCGCGTACGGGATCACCGGCACGAGCGCGTCGAGCAGCTCGCCGCCGAGCTCGGGCAGCCGGGCGCCGGCGGCCGCGACCGCCTGCTCGCTGCCGTCGAAGGACGTCACCGCGTCCAGCAGGCCCTCGACCGCGGTCACGAGCTTGCGCTCGTGCGCACGGGTCGCGCGGCGCTGCAGGTCGGCGTGGTCGAACCCTTCCTCCTGGAACATCGCCAGGAGCTCGTCGGCACCGAGGTCCTGCAGGCCGACCCCGTCGAGCCAGGCGCGGAGCATCGCGCGGGCGTCCGCGGGACCGATGTCCCGCTGCTGCTCCTCCTCGCCGCGGCGGACGTCGCCCTCGCTCATGACGCGGCTGACGATCTTCAGCATCGCCTCGGGCCGCGGACGGGCGACCGGCTCGTCGCCGTCGCCGAGGCCCAGCGCGCGGATCGCGATGCCCATGGCGGCGTGCGACCACTTCGCCGCGTTGCCCTGGGTCCCGCGGGCGACGCAGCGGCCGGCCCGGACGTGCGCCAGGTACTCGGCGGTGCCGTAGGCCAGCGGCGTCTCGGTGTACGTGCGGCCGATGTCGACGCCGGCGTGGTCGTCGGTGCCGCCGATGCCGATGCCGCCGTGGGTGTCGATGTACGTCGCGGCGGGGGCGTTGAGCTCGCGGGCCCGGGAGCCGTTGCGGACCTCCCAGATCGGGAAGAGCTCGGCGAGCAGCCGGCGGTGGCGGGCGGTCAGCGGCGCCTCGACGGAGTAGAAGGGGTGGGCCAGCGCCGTGGTGATGCCGTGCCCGTGGAGGTACTCGGCGCAGCGCACGACGTCGTGGTTGTGGGCCTGGAGCCAGTCGTGGTCGTCCTGGGTGATGCCGAGGCAGAGCACGTGCACGGCGCAGGGCTCGCCCGTGAACCAGGCGGTCAGCTCCTCGCCGACGATGACGTCGGGCCGGTCGGCGATCTGCAGGGCGCCTGCGATCGTGTCGTGGTCGGTGACCGCGACGAAGTCCATGCCGCGCCGCTTGGCGAGCGCGTAGGCCTCCTCCGGCGGGGTGGCGCACTCCGGCATGCCGACGGAGCGCTGCACGCCGAGCTTCGAGTAGGCCGAGGCCGTCGTGTGGACGTGGAGGTCGGCCCGGGAGAGCGCCGGCGGGATCCGGGACGCGTCGGAGGCCGACGCGTCGAGCGCGCGCAGCCCGTGGTCGTCGCTCGGTCGTGGCTGGGGGGCGTTGCCGTGCGGGGTGCTCATGCCCCGCAAGGGTCCGCCTCGTGGACCGCGTCCTCGTGACGGCCTCGTGACCGACTCGTGACGATGGCGTGAAGGCGGGAAGGGGAGCGCAACCCCGTCCGTTGCAGGAGGTTTCCGTGAGCGGACCGCGTTCACCGAGCGTTCACCGAGCGTTGGCGCGCGGCGCCGAGCATGGGACGTCGTGGCCGCCGTCCCG
>JALRCL010000637.1 GCA_023268575.1 Patulibacter sp. | reverse complement strand
CACCGCAGACGGGACGGGGAGCCGACGAGACGAACCGCACCCGGGACGGGAGCGGCGCGACGAACCGCAGCCGGGACGGGGAGCCGACGAGACGAGCCGCAGCCGGGACGGAAGCGGCGCGACGAACCGCAGCCGGGACGGGGAGCCGACGGGACGAGCCGCAGCCGGGACGGAAGCGGACGCGACGAACCGCAGGCAAGACGGGCCGCAGACGGGACGGGCAGGCGCCCGCCCTCGCTCAGCGGGAGCGGTCGAGCGCGGTGAGGACGTCGGCGACGACGTCCCGGGGGTCCTCGATGCCGGCGCTGAGGCGGATGTAGCCCGGCGGGACCTGGCCGTCGCCGTGCCGGTCGCGGCGCTCGGCGGTGGAGTGGAGGCCGCCGAAGCTCGTGGCCTCGACGACGACCTCCAACGCGGAGAGGAACGTGCGGGCGCGGCGCGGCGAGCCGAGGTCGAAGCCGACCACGGAGCTCAGGCCCGGGTAGCGGACGTCGGCGACGTCGTCGCGCTCGCGCAGGGCGGCGACGACGGCCTCGGCGACCTGCTCCTGCCGCTCCAGGCGGACCTCGAGCGTGCCGAGCGAGCGGTGGGCGAGCCACGTCTCGAACGGGCCGGGGACCGCCCCGGCGAGGGTGCGCCACGAGCGCAGTCCGGCGGCGACCTCCTCGTCGGCGGCGGAGACGTGACCGAGGATGAGGTCGCTGTGGCCGGCGAGGTGCTTGCTGTCGGAGGAGACGACGAGGTCGGCGCCGAGCGCCAACGGCCGCTGGCGCAACGGGGTCGCCAGCGTGTTGTCCACGACGACGCGGGCCCCGGCGCGGCGGCAGGCGGCGATCGTCTCCTCGAGCTCGAGCACCTCGAGGCCGGGGTTCGCGGGCGTCTCGAGCCACACGAGGCTCGCGCCCTTGGCCGCCCGGCGGATCTGCTCGTCCGCGGTCGGCACGAGCCGCACGCCCACGCCGCGCAGGGCGAGGTGCTCCCGGGCGAGCTGCGCGACGCCCGGGTAGCCGTCGGTCGGCGCGACGAGCAGGTCGCCGGGACCCAGGAGGTGGTGGAGGATCGCCGCGACCGCCGCCATGCCGGAGGCGAAGACGACCGCGTGGCCGCCGTCGAGCTCGCCGAGCGCGTGCTCGTAGCGCTCGAAGCCGGGGTTGCTCATCCGGCCGTAGACGTGCGGCGCCTCGTCGAGGTCGCCCGCAGCGTGGTAGGGCCCGGCGAACACCGGACCGGGCAGGAACGGCCGGCCCTGGCCGGCACCCGGAAGGCCCGCGCGGACGATCCGCGTCGCGTCGGCGAGCCCCTCGGGACCGGGAGCCGGGGCTCCGCCTGCCTCGTCCGCCGCGACGGTCGGCCGCGGCCCTCGGCCGCGCTGGCGCTCGAGCTCGGCCCGGGCCCGCGCCGCGACGCCGCGCGGCAGGACCCCGGCCTCGCCTGGGGCCCACGCCGAACCGCCGTCCTTCGGGGACGACCCGCCGTCGCCCGCGCGCTCGTCGGCGCTCACGCGCGGCCCCACGGGGCTCGGCGGAGGGACGGCGCCCGCAGGGCACGGGCGAGCGGCGACGGGAAGCGACGCATCGCGGGCAACCCTAGCGAGTGGCCTGGGCACGGCCGAGGGGTGACGGGGTCGTTGCAGCCCGCCTGGCGCGCCGCCACCCACGAGCGACGTCGGCGGCGACCCGGACCTCGGGCCACCTCCGACGAACGCCTCTGCGTCTCGCGACCTCCGTCGAGGGATCCGCGCAGTCCTCGGCCGGCGATGCCGCCTGCGGGCCGGCAGACCACCTCGAGAACGACGACGGGGGCGACACCGCCAGGTTGGTGCCGCCCCCGTCGAGCGTGGTCGCACCCCCCCGGAGGGGGCGCGGTCCGATCAGGACTCCTCGGTGGCCTCCGTGGGCTCCTCGGCGTCCTCGTTCTCGGTCTCCTCGTCGGCACCGACCGCCGCCGGCACCTTCGCGTTCGTCGTGTCGACGCTCAGCGTCACCTCGCGACCCTCCTCGTCGGGCTCCGCGGCGCGGTCGACCGTGACGACCGCCCCGGGGTGGAGCTCGTTGGCGAGCACGAAGTCCGCCAGCGGGTCCTCGATGTAGCGCTGGATCGCGCGACGCAGCGGACGGGCGCCCATGGCGGGGTCCCAGCCCTTCTCGGTCAGCAGGTCCTTGACGCCGTCGGTCAGCTCGAGCGTGAGCTCGCGGTCCTTCAGCGACCTGCGGACGCGGTCCACCATCAGGTCGACGATCCGGGCGATCTCCGGCTTCGTCAGCTTGTGGAAGACGATGACCTCGTCGATGCGGTTGAGGAACTCGGGCTTGAACGCCTTCTTCAGCTCGCCGGTGACGCGCTGCTTCATGTCCTCGTAGCTGATCTCGGCGTCCTCGTCACCGATCTGGAAGCCGAGCGGCGTCGACTTCGCGATCTCGGAAGCCCCGATGTTCGAGGTCATGATCACGATCGCGTGGCGGAAGTCGACCGTGCGGCCCTGGGAGTCCGTCAGCCGCCCGTCCTCCAGGATCTGGAGCAGCAGGTTGAAGACGTCCGGGTGGGCCTTCTCG
>JALRCL010000632.1 GCA_023268575.1 Patulibacter sp. | reverse complement strand
GGATCATCCCCGAGGCCGACGTCGCCGGCCTGCAGGCGGCCGGGGTCGCCGGGGTCTACACGCCGAAGGACTTCGACATCTCGGTGATCATGCGCGACATCACGCGCCTGGTCGCCGAGGCCAACGGCGTGCTCGACGAGGCCGCCGTCGAGGCGCCGACCGGCGGCGCGCTCGAGGCCGAGACGCCCGCCTGAGCCTGGACGGCGCCCGGGATCCGGGCCGGGGCGCCGCAGCCCGGCGGGCGGCGGCGCCCCCTCAGCGGGTCGCGTGGCGGACCGCGTCGCGCGCCAGCAGCCAGGCCGCGCGCACCGCGCCGACGTCCTCGCGCAGCGCGCGCCACGCCCGCCGGCGCGGACCCGGCACCGGCGCGACCGGAGCCTCGCCGGGCGCGAACCGCTCGCGCTCCACCCGCAGCGCGAGCGCGCCGACCGACGGGCCGATGGCGCCGAGCGGCTCCTGCAGCTCCCGCAGGCTCGTCGCCGGCGCGGCGCCCGCCAGCCGCGCCAGCAGCTCGCCCAGCTCCGGCCCGTCGGCCCGCTCCCGGCCCCGCCGGCGCCGGACCGCGAACGCCGCGCCGCCGACACCGAGGAGCGCGAGCGCCCCACCGGCCAGCCAACCGCCCTCGGCGCCCCCTCCGCCGCCGCGGCCGGTCGCGGCCGCGGCCAGCGGATCGACGTCGTCGACGGTCGCCGCGTCCCCGGAGGGCGTGACGTCGAACGGCACCCAGCCGGTGCCGGGGAAGTAGACCTCGATCCACGCGTGGGCGTCCTGGTCGCGCACGACCCAGCGGCCGTGCTCCCGCGTGCCGGTCGCGAAGCCGCTGACCACGCGCGTCGGGACGCCGTTCATCCGCAGCAGCAGCGCCGCGGCGCCCGCGAACTGCTGGCAGTACCCCGCGCGGGTCGTCGTCAGGAAGTCCAGCAGCGGATCGGGGCCCGCGCGCGGGACGTCGGTCGTGTAGCGGAACCGCCCGGAGCTGCGCAGGTGGTCGCGCACGCGGCGCACGACCTCCAGCTGCGAGCCGGCGCCGTCCCCCAGCTCGTCGGCCATCCGCCGCACCTGCGCCCACGGATCGTCGTCGTCGCCGAACCACTCCAGCAGCCGCATGCCGTTGCGCTGCGGCGGTCCACCGCCGTACGGGCGCAGCCGGGTCCACCGCTCGTAGCGCTGACCGGTCGGGATCTGGACGTCCTCGAGGTCGGCGACGTCGGCGCGCACGACCTCCGCGGTCACCTCGTAGGTGCCGCCCGAGCGCGGCCGGCGCGCGACCTCGCGCGCCTCCCCGCCGACCTCGCGCAGCGACCGGTTGCCGTCGACCGCCGTCACCCGGCCCGGCGCCACCGCGAGCTGGTTGCGCAGGCCCCGCACGGTGACCGTCACCGTCTCCTCAGTCGCCCGCGGCTGCGGCAGCGCGTCGTCGACGTAGCGGCCCCAGCGCCAGCTCCGGCCGACCGCCCAGCCGTGGCCGTCGAAGCGGTCCAGCGCCTGCATCCGCCAGAGCGCCGGCTCGTCCGCGTCGATCTCGAGCATCGTCCGGCCGGTCCGCCGGTCGTTCAGCGGCCCGTACGACTGGCCCGTGTCCAGGCGCGTGAACGGCGCCGGGCGGTCGACGAGCGCGAACGGCAGCCACGGGTCCTCGGGCGCGATGGCCTGGGCGATGGCGACGGTCCCGCCGACGAGCACCGCGGTAGCGGGCACGAGCGCCAGGACCCGTCCGCGCGCGAGGCAGAGGACGGCGCCGGCCACGAGCGCCGCGCCGGGCCAGGCGCCGTCGTCGACCTGCGTCAGCGCGACCGCCGCACCGAGCGGCAGCGCCGCGAGCAGGACGCCGGCGACGGCCCACGCCCGGCCACGCCGCAGGAGCCAGCCGACGAGCAGCAGCACCGGCCCGGCGAGCAGCAGCGCCGCGGCGAGCGGCCATGGGTCCTCGACGACCGGCCCGCGCGCGGCGACCGCGAGCTCTCCCACGCCGGCCGCCAGGTCGCCGGCGCTGCTGCCGAGCGCCCGCGGGGCGAGCGCCGAGAGCGGCACCCCGGCAAGCAGCAGCGACAGCGGGACCCAGGCCGCGAGGGCCCACCCCGCGACCCGCGGTGCCAGGCGGCCCGCGAGCAGGGCCGCCGCGCCGAGCGCGGGGATCGCCGACCACCACCAGCCCTCCCCCAGCAGCGGGCGCCACGCCAGCACCGCGGCGAGCCAGAGCACGAGGAGCCCGACGAGCCGCGTCGCGGTCCACGGCGCCGGGGCGGCGTCGGGCACGGCGTGCGCGGTCACGGGCACGCTCCGTCGAGACGCCGCACGCCCGGCGGCAGCGCCGCGAGCAGCGCGCCGGCGTCAGGCGGGGCCGCCGCCGCCCGGATCCGCCGGCCGCCGACCGCCAGGCGCTCCGCGACCGCAGCGCCGGGATCCAGCCGCGCCAGCCCACGGTGCACCGCCGGCCAGTCGGCGACCGGATCGACGACGGTGACGGGCTGGTCGTCGCCGGGCAGCAGCACCCGGCAGCCGCCGGCGCGCAGCAGCCGCTGGACCTCGCCGGTGGCCGTCCGCGTCGCCCACGCGACGGCCGCGAGGTCGTCGCTGCCGGCCGCGTCGACGACGACCAGCGGCAGGCGGTCGCGGCCCGGCTCGGCGGCGCGCTCGTGCAGCTCGCCGATCCGGGCCGAGGCGCGCCACGCGATCCGGCTCATCGGCGAGCCGGGCACGTACGGCCGCAGTCCGTCGGGCTCCGGCTCGCCGACGCGGTGCGGTGCGGCGTGGTCGTCCAGCACCGGGGTCGGGGCCGGGGCGGGCAGGACGAGCACCGGCTCGGGCGCGCCGACCGGCACGACGCTCGCCCAGAGCCCCAGGTCGTCGCGCACGCGCAGCGCGGTCGCGCCGACGACGTGCGGACCGGGACGGCGGATCACGCACGACGCCTCCCCACCCGCGGGCGGCATCCGGCGCCACCCCTCCGGCGTGGCGACCTCGACGTGGACGGGCAGACCGCGCGGGAGCCGCCACGACAGCCGCAGCGGGAGCGGCAGCCCCTCGACGACCTCGCGCACCCCCAAGGTCCGCTCCGGCCGCAGATGCCGCGCCGCGGCGACCACGAGCACCCGCGCGCCGACCACGAGGCCGAGCAGCCCGAGACCGAGGGAGAAGAGCGCCACCGACCCCTGAGCGGCGCCGCCGAGGACGAGTCCCGGCGGCACCCCGAGGAGCAGAATCGCGCGCCTCACCGCGCCGGCACCGCCGCGAGGGCGTCGGCGACGACCTCGGCGCCCGCCTCGGGCGGCGCGGCGGTCACCGGGTGGATGCGGTGGGCGAGCGTCGCGTGCGCGAGGTCGCGCACGTCGTCGGGCAGCACGTGGTCGCGACCGTCCAGCGCGGCCCGTGCCTGGGCGGCCGCCAGCAGCTGGAGGCCCGACCGCGGGCTCGCGCCGGCCTCGGCGAGCGGATGCTCGCGCGTCGCCCGCAGCAGCGCCACGACGTACTGGCGCAGCGCGTCGGTCGCCCCGACGGCGAGCACGCCGGCGCGTGCCGCCAGAAGCTCGTCGCGGTCGGTCACCGGCTCGGGCGTCGGGTCCGGGGCTTCGCGCAGCAGCGCCTCCTCGTCGGCGGCGGACGGGTACCCGAGCGACAGGCGGGCCAGGAAGCGGTCCAACTGGGCGGGCGGCAGCGGGTAGGTGCCGTCGTAGCCGTGACTCGGGTTCTGCGTGGCGATGACCACGAACGGCGCCTCGAGCGCGTGCGACACGCCGTCGACGGTCACCTGGCGCTCCTGCATCGCCTCGAGCAGCCCGGACTGCGTCTTCGGCGTCGCGCGGTTCAGCTCGTCGACGAGCACGACGTTGGCGAACACCGGGCCGGGATGGAACTCGAACGTCCGCGTCTCGGCGTGCCAGACCGTCGCGCCGAGGATGTCGGAGGGCAGCAGGTCGACCGTCGCCTGCACGCGGCTGAACCGGCCGCCGATCGTGCTCGCCAGCGATCGGGCGAGCTGCGTCTTGCCGACGCCCGGGGCGCAAGCTGCCGAGCTTCGCCGCATAGCCGCCCAAAAGGCGGTCAAGCTCGCGCCAGACCCTCGCAACGACTTCGAGGCTAAAGAGGCTCAGGTCTCCCGGCTCATGTCGGCCTGGAACGCCGCCGGCAAGGAAGC
>JALRCL010000441.1 GCA_023268575.1 Patulibacter sp. | reverse complement strand
TCTCGGTGACCGTGGTCTTCTTGCCGGAGCGATCCGCGACCTCGATCTCATCCCACTTGTTCGAGAGGAGGATCTCCTCCAGCTCGGACTGGTGCTCGATGTAGCGGGTCTGGTTGCCGCGCTTGAGGCGGTACAGCGGCGGCTTGGCGATGTAGACGTAGCCGCCGTCGATCAGCTCGCGCATTTCGCGGAACAGGAGCGTCAGCGCGAGGGTGCGGATGTGGGCGCCGTCGACGTCGGCGTCCGTCATGAGGATGAGCTTGTGGTACCGCGCCTGCTCGATGTCGAACTCGTCGCGGACGCCGGTGCCGATCGCGGTGATCAGCGCCTGGACCTCGTTGTTCTGGAGGACCTTGTCGATCCGTGCGCGCTCGACGTTCAGGATCTTGCCGCGCAGCGGCAGGATCGCCTGCGTGTTCCGGTCGCGACCCTGCTTGGCCGAGCCGCCGGCCGAGTCGCCCTCGACGATGAAGAGCTCCGCCAGCGACGGGTCCTTCACCGAGCAGTCGGCGAGCTTGCCCGGCAGCCGGGAGTTCTCCAGCGCGCTCTTGCGGCGCGTCAGGTCGCGGGCCTTGCGCGCCGCGGTGCGGGCCTGGGCGGCCTGGACGGCCTTGCGGATGACCGCGCGGGCGTCCTGTGGGTTCTCCTCGAAGAACTCGGCGAGCTTCTCGTTGACGACCTTCTGGACGAAGCCCTCCATGCCCGGGTTGCCGAGCTTCGTCTTCGTCTGGCCCTCGAACTGCGGGTTCGTGAGCTTCGCGGAGATGACCGCGGTCAGACCCTCGCGGACGTCCTCGCCGGAGAGCGCCGGATCCTTCTCCTTCAGCTCGCCCTTGTCGCGCGCCCACTTGTTGATGGTCCGCGTGAGCGCTGAACGGAAGCCCGAGAGGTGCGAGCCGCCCTCGTGGGTGTTGATGTTGTTCGCGAAGGAGAACACCGACTCCTGGTACGTCGAGTTCCACTGCATCGCGATCTCGACGCCGCCGCCCTCGGACGCGTCCTCGCCCTCGAACCAGACGACCTTCTTCTGGATCGGGTCCTTGCCGTCGTTGAGGAACGACACGAAGTCGGCGATGCCGCCCTCGTAGTGGAAGTCGACGCGCTTGCCGTCGCCGCGCTCGTCGATGAGCTCGATCCGCAGGCCGCGGGTGAGGAACGCCGTCTCGCGCAAGCGCTGCTCGAGCGTCGTCCAGTCGTACTCCGTCGTCTCGAAGATCTCGGAGTCCGGCAGGAACGTGATCGTCGTACCGGTCGACTGGCCCTTGGCCAGCGGGTCGCCCTTGACGAGCTCCCCCTGCGGGACGCCGCGGGAGTACTCCTGGGTCCAGACGTGGTCGTCGCGGCGCACCTCGACCGTCAGCGTCTCCGAGAGCGCGTTGACGACCGAGGAGCCGACGCCGTGCAGGCCGCCGGAGACCTTGTAGCCGCCGCCGTCGCCGAACTTGCCGCCGGCGTGCAGGACCGTCAGCACGACCTCGACGGTCGGCTTGCCGGTGTCGTGCATCGCCACCGGGATGCCGCGACCGTCGTCGGAGACGGTGACGGAGTTGTCCGGGTGGATGACGATCCGGACGACGTCGTTGTGCCCGGCGAGGGCCTCGTCGACGGAGTTGTCGACGATCTCCCACACGAGGTGGTGTAGGCCACGGACACCGGTGGAGCCGATGTACATGCCCGGCCGGTGGCGGACGGCCTCGAGCCCCTCGAGGACGGTGATGTCCCCGGCGTCGTACGAGTCGGCCAGCTTGGCGGCCTCGACCGCCTGGGGCGTCGCGCCTGCCGCGGCCAGCTCGTCGGGGTCAGGGCTGTCAGTCGTCGTCATGGGCCTCCGTGCAGCAGAAACGCCCCGGTCCGGAGTCCTAGGACGACGGGCGGGGCGCACCGAGCGAATCAGCTCCTCAGGGTACCACAGGAGGGGCCCGGAAACCCCGTTCCCACGGGGAAAAACGGCTGCAAACGGCGCCCGCGATCGGGACGTCAGCGACCACCGGAGCGGGTCCGCAGCGCGACCACCGGAAGCCCGTCGTAGGCGCTGGCCAGCCGCTCGAGGATCTGGGGCTCCATGAGCTGCAGCTCATGGGCCCAGGTGGCGTCCGCGCACGCGACGTGCAGGACCCCGTCCCGCAGCGCCACGGGCTGGCCGGCCGCCGCGACCGCGGGCCC
>JALRCL010000402.1 GCA_023268575.1 Patulibacter sp. | reverse complement strand
GACGGGCTCGCGGACGCCGACGAGGCCACGCGGGGCACCGACCCGCTGGACCCCGACACCGACGACGACGGCCTGCAGGACGGCGACGAGGTCGCCCGCGGCACGGACCCGCTGGCCCGCGACACCGACGGCGACGGCGTGGCCGACGCCGCGGACGCCTGCCCGACCGTCGCCGGCGACGCCGCGGCCACCGGCTGTTCGGTCCGGACGGTGCCCGCGGACGCCCCCGCCGCCCCGGCGGTGCGCTTCGCCGGACCGAGCACGCCGGCCCAGGTGCGGGTCGGCAGCACCGTCGCGCTGCGGGTCGAGGCGGCCGCCCCCGCCGGAGCGACGCTCCTGCGGATCCTCGACGGCCCGCGCGAGGTCTGCCGGGCGGCGGCCGGTCCGCTCGACTGTCGCTGGCGGGCCGGCGGGGACGCGGTCGGCCGGCGGGCCCTCGTGGCCGAGGTGCGCGACGCCCTCGGCCGGGTCGCCACGGCCGACCTCGACCTGACGGTCGTCCGCGCCGCGCCCACCGGGGTCACGGCGACGCCCGCCGGCCGCCGGATCGGCCGGTCGGTGCGCGTCGAGACGCGTGGTCGCCTGCGCCTGCCGGCCGGCCTCACCGCCGCCGAGGCGTGCCGCGGCCGGGTGACGGTGACGCTGAAGCTCGGGCGCCTGACGCTCAGCTCGCGCGCGTCGGGACTCTCGCGCGACTGCCGCTACCGCTCGACCGTCTCGACGCGGCGGGCGGCGGCGAGCCTCGCCCGACGGCTCCGGGTCGACGTGCGCGTCGAGCGCAACGACGTCCTGACCTCCGCGACGACGTCGAAGCGGGTGTCGGTGCCGCTCGTCCGCGGGCGCTGAGCGACGAGCTCGGGTGGCGGCGCGCGACACGCGCGCGCGACGTCGCCCGAGGGCCGGCGGTCCGCCCGGACCGGCGGGCGCGGACCGCCCGCCGGTCGGCCCGACCGCGGCTCCCGGCCTGCGCCGGTGCCGGCGGCCGGCGGATCAGGCCGCGCGGGCGGCGGGCGCGACGGGCGCCGCGGCCCGTTGGGCGGCGAGGTGGCCGACGACGTGCTCGGCGTCCCGGGCGATGCCGGCGAAGCGCCCGGATCCCCAGGTGTGCAGCCAGGGCAGGCCGACGGCGTAGAGCCCCGGCACCGCGGTGACGCCGCGGCGGTGGACCGGGTCGCCCGAGCCGTCGAAGGCCGGCAGGGCGACCCACGAGAAGTCGCGCCGGAACCCCGTGGCCCAGATCACCGTGCGGATCCCGGCGGCGTCGAGGTCCAGCACGCCGCCCCCGTCGTGGGGCGGCCGCCAGACGGGGACGTAGCGGTCCTCGACCGGGGCGTCGATCCCCCGCGCGGCGATCCAGCGATCGATGCCGTCCTTGATCCGGTCGTCGGTCGCGTCGGCGGCGTCGAGGTGGCGCTCGAGGTCGCCGGCGGTCGTGATCCGCGACCCGTCGATCCCGGTCAGGCGGCCGTGGAGCGTCATGCCCTCCGTCGCGAAGCGGCGCAGGTCGATGTCGCGGCCGCCGTCGCGACCGGTGACGTAGTGGTTCGCCTCGTGCCGCGCCGCGGGACCCTGGGGGTGGTCCTCGATCGCCATGTCGTAGTGGCCCATGTCGTGGAGCCAGGCGACGACGTCGCGCCCGCGGTAGAAGCGCGCTACGCGCGGGGCGCTGCCGACCGCCAGGTGGACCGGGCGCCCGGCGAGGTGCAGGTCCTCCGCGATCTGGGCGCCCGACTGCCCCGAGCCGACGACGAGCACGCCCCCGTCGGGCAGCGGCTCGGCGGTGCGGTACGTCGACGAGTGCAGCTGCGTGACGCCGGCCGGCAGGCGCTCGGCGAGCCGCGGGAGCTTCGGCCGGTGGTAGCCGCCGACCGCGAGGACGACGGCGTCGGCGGTGAGCGTCCCCGCGCTCGTCGCCACGCGGAACCCGCGGGCGCCCGCCTCGGCCGGATCCCAGCACGGACCGTCCCCCTCGGGGGCGATCGCCTCCACCCCGGTCACCGCGACGCCCTCGACGACCGGGGCGTCGAACGACGCCGCGTACGAGGCGACGTAGTCGACGATCTGGTCCCGGACCATGAAGCCGTCCGGGTCGTCGCCGGCGTACGGGTGCCCGGGGAGCT
>JALRCL010000347.1 GCA_023268575.1 Patulibacter sp. | reverse complement strand
CCATGCCAATGCCCTGAGCATGGCCAGGCCCGATGTCAACGGGGTGGAGACCTTCTACTTCCAGGGAGGAAGCTCCGAGCGGCTGGCCTCGATCATCCAGAACCGGCTGATGGCCGTCTCCCCCGGCACGCCCGACCGGGGCGCGCGGCCGGGATCGGGTTCCCACACCCGCGCGTCCTCGGCGCCGGGCAGCACCGCGATCGCGCGGTGCTCGGAGGCCATCGCGACCCAGTCGTCCGTCTCGGCCAGCACGGCGGGCTTGCAGCCGACCGGGTCGCGCATGACCGCGAACCCGTCGCGGGTGCCGATCGCGAAGGTGAAGAAGCCGTCCAGGTCGGCGACCGCGCGATCCAGGGCGGCGGCCAGGTCGTCGCCCTCGAGGAAGCGCCAGGTGAGGTAGCCGGCGGCGACCTCGGAGTCGTTGTCGGTGGCGAACGAGACGCCCTGGCGACGCAGAAGCCGGCGCAGGCGGTTGTGGTTGGAGAGCGAGCCGTTGTGGACGAGGCAGAGGTCCGGGCCGGTCGAGAAGGGGTGGGAGTGCTCGGTGGTGACGCGGCTCTCGGTCGCCATGCGGGTGTGCCCGAGCGCGTGGCTGCCGCGCATGCCCCGCAGGCCGACGGTCTCGATCAGCCCGCCGGGCGCGCCCGGTCGCCCGGCGCGCTTGACGGTCTCGATCGAGGACCCGGCGGAGAGGACGAGCAGATCGGGCAGGTGCTCGGCGAGGAAGGCGCGGAGGGCGAGGGTCCCGTCGGTCCCGGTCCGCTCGGCCGCGTCGCCCACCCCGTCGACGACGAGCGTCGCCTGGTCGCGGCGGTCGGCCAGCACCCGGGCGGGCCCGAACCCGCCGATGCGCGCTGCGACCGCCTCCCAGTCGCGCGACGCGCCGGAGGGGTCCAGCAGCGAGAGCCGGACCGCGCCCTCGGCGACCGGCTCGCCGTAGATCGCCGCCCCGGCGCTGTCGGGTCCGCGGTCGGTGAGCACGACGAGCATGTCGGCCAGCCGGCTCCCCAGGTGCTCCTGGGCGTCCTCGGACTTGGCGAAGATTCCGGCGATTCCGCACATGGGTCGCAGCTTGTCGCCGTGGTCCGCCCGCCACCATGGGCAGCGGGAGCACAGTGCGGCGTCCCGGTATGGATGGTGTGCACGTCTTCCGGCGCCCCTGCACGGCCTGCGGGTGTGCGCGGGAGCCAGACGGGGCGGCAACGACCCCGCCGGGAGGTCCGCGCCGCGCCGGCGCCGCCCGCCCCTGGCCGTTGCAGGCCGGATCGATCCCGGCGGCGCCGCGGGCACCGGCGCGGTGAGCCGGCCGCTGTCCACGGTGACCACCCCGGCGGGGGCGGAGGTTGGGCGTTCGGCCATGGCGCGCCGGCCGGTGCCCGACGATCCTCGGCCGCGATGGCTCGCGGTCCCTACCGGTCCGTCCTCGACGGGACGGTCCATCGCTTCGCCGACCTGCGGACCCTCCTGGCCCGCGCCTCGCCGCTGCGGTCCGGGGACGTGCTCGCCGGGGTGGCGGCGGCCAGCGCGACGGAGCGGGTGGCCGCGCAGCTGGCGCTGGCCGAGGTCCCGCTGGCCCGGTTCCTCGAGGAGCCGGTCGTGCCGTACGAGACCGACGAGGTCACGCGGCTGATCATCGACGGCCACGACCGGGAGGCCTTCGCGCCCGTGTCCTCGTGGACGGTCGGCGAGCTGCGGGACTGGTGCTGCTCCTACGCCGCCGACGCCGGGGCGCTGCGCGCGCTGTCGCCGGGGCTCACGCCCGAGATGGTCGCGGCGGTCTCCAAGCTCATGCGCAACCGCGACCTGATCCAGGTCGCCTCCCGGATGGAGGTCCGCAGCGCGTTCCGCACGACCATCGGGGTGCCCGGGACGATGGCCACCCGGCTGCAGCCCAACCACCCGACCGACGATCCGCGCGGGGTGCTGGCCGCGATCGCCGACGGCCTGCTGCTCGGTGCCGGCGACGCGGTGATCGGCATCAACCCGGCCTCCGACAGCCCGCGCGCCACGATCGACCTGCTCGAGACGATCGACGAGCTCCGCCAGCGCTACGCGATCCCCACCCAGTCCTGCGTCCTCTCCCACGTCACCACGACGATCGAGGTCATCGAGCGCGGCGCGCCGGTCGACCTCGTGTTCCAGTCGATCGCCGGGACCGAGGCCGCCAACGCGAGCTTCGGCGTGACCCTGGCGCTGCTGGAGGAGGCCCACGCCGCAGCGCGATCGCTGGACCGCGGGACGGTCGGCACCGACTGCATGTACTTCGAGACCGGGCAGGGCAGCGCGCTGTCGGCGGGCGCCCACCACGGGATGGACCTGCAGACGGCGGAGGTCCGCGCCTACGCGGTCGCCCGGCGCTTCTCGCCGCTGCTCGTGAACACCGTCGTGGGGTTCATCGGGCCGGAGTACCTCTACGACGGGAAGCAGATCGTGCGGGCCGGCCTCGAGGACCACTTCTGCGGGAAGCTGCTCGGCCTGCCCATGGGGGTCGACGTCTGCTACACCAACCACGCCGAGGCCGACTCCGACGACATGGACACGCTCCTCACCCTGCTGGGCGTGGCCGGGGCCGCCTTCGTCATCGCGGTCCCGGGAGCCGACGACGTCATGCTCGGGTACCAGAGCCTGTCGTTCCACGACGCGCTCTACGTCCGTCAGGTCCTCGGGCTGCGCCCGGCTCCGGAGTTCGAGGCCTGGCTCGCCGGGCTCGGCATGGCCGACGGCACCGGGCGCGTGCTCCCCGTC
>JALRCL010000907.1 GCA_023268575.1 Patulibacter sp. | reverse complement strand
GGGCGACGTTCGCCCCGGTCGTGCGCTCCGGGCAGCTCCTGGCGCTGCGCGAGCGCCTCGCTCGACCCGCAGCGCTGGGGCCCGACGACGCGCTCGTCGTCGTCGACGTCCAGCACGACTTCCTGCCGGGCGGCGCGCTCGGCGTACCGACCGGCGATCGGGTCCTCGCGCCGATCGCCCGCCTCCTGCGCGCCGCGCGCGCGGGCGGGGCGACGATCGTCGCTTCGCGCGACTGGCATCCCACCGACCACGTCTCGTTCGCCGAGCGCGGCGGACCGTGGCCACCGCACTGCGTGGCCGGTACGCCCGGCGCCGAGATCCACCCGGCGCTCGACCTCGCCGGCGCGACGGTCGTCAGCAAGGCCGAGGACCCCGACCGCGACGCGTACTCGGCGTTCGACGGGACCGGGCTGCTCGACCTCCTGCGGGAGCGGCGGGTGCGCCGCGTCGTCGTCTGCGGGCTGGCGACCGACTACTGCGTCCGCGCGACGGCGCTCGACGCGCTCGACGGCGGGCTGGCCGTCGCGGTGGCCACCGACGCGATCGCCGCGGTCGAGGTGCGTCCCGGCGACGGCGACCGGACGCTCGCCGAGCTGCGCGAGGCGGGCGCGACGCTCGTCACCGCCCCACCGGCCTGAGCCACGCGCGGGGCGCGGCGCTCGGCCCCCGAGGCGTCGATCAGCGCGCGACCGGGACGCGCGCGGCGGCGTGCGCCGCCTCGTGCTCGAGCAGCCAGCGCTTCACGGGCAGGCCCCAGCGGTAGCCCCCGAGCGCCCCGTCGCTGCGCAGGACCCGATGGCACGGCACGAACGGGGCCACGGCGTTGCGGGCGCACGCCTGCCCCGCGGCGCGCGAGCCGCGGGCGAGGCCGGCAGCGCGCGCGAGCTCGAGGTAGCTCGCCGGCGTCCCGGGCGGCACCTCGCGCAGGCGCTGGCGCAGCATCGCGGTCGCCGGACGCTCGCGCTGCGCGACCGCCACGTCGTCGAGCGCGTCGAGCCGCCCGTCGAGGTAGGCGCGGACGGCCGCGACGACGACGGCGGTCGGGGCGTCGGGATCGTCGGCGTCGGCCGGGCGCAGGACGGCCGCCCGCTCGTCGGTCGGCAGCAGCGCCACGACCTCGTCGACGTGGTCGGTGAAGCCGCTGGCGCGCACAGTGCCGGCGTCGTCGACGAGCAGCACGAGGGGGCCCGCGGGCGTGTCGATCGTGATCCGGTGGAGGGTCTGGGGGCTCATCGCTGGTGCTCCTGGGTGGGGACGGGACGGGACTCGAGGCTCGCCCAGAGGTGCTGGGCGGCGTAGGCGCGCCATGGCGCCCAGCGCGCGGCGCGGATCGCCAGCTCCGGTGCGTCCTCGGGCAGCCCGAGATCGCGAGCGGCGGCGCGCAGGCCGAGGTCGGTGACGGGGATCGCGTCGGGGTCGCCGAGGCCGCGCGCGGCGAGGTACTCGACGGTCCACGGACCGATCCCCGGCAGCGCGAGGAGCCGCTCGCGCACGCGGCCGCGCTCCTCGCCGCCGTCGAGGTCGAGCGTGCCTTCGGCGACGGCGGCCGCCAGCCCGCGCAGCGCGGCGGCGCGCCGGCGTGGCATGGGAAGCGCCGCGTCGGGCAGCGCGGCGACGACCTCCGGCGCCGGGAAGCGGCGAAGCGACAGGCCGTCGGATCCGTCGTCGACGGGTGCGCCGTGGGCGGTCACGAGGCGCCCGAGGACGGTCCGGGCCCCCGCGACGGAGACCTGCTGACCGACGACCGTCCGGACGGCCAGCTCGTAGCCGTCGACGGTCCCGGGGAGCCGCCGGCCCGGGGTCGCGGCCACGAGCGGGGCGAGCACGGGGTCCTCCGCGAGGCGGGCGTCGACGGCGAGCGGGTCGGCGTCGAGGTCCAGCAGCCTGCGGCACCGCGCGACGGCCGCCGCGAGGTCCCGCAGGTCCTCGAGCCACAGGCGGCAGCGGACCGCGTCGCCGTCGTCGGACAGCTCGCAGCGGCCGGCGCCCCGCGGCAGGCGCAGCGCACGCCGGTACGTGCCCGCGACGACCTCCTCGAGCCCGGGGACCGCGCGCCGCTCGAGGAACGTCAGCAAGGCCGGCCAGGCGAACGGCTCGCGGCGGCGCAGGCGCAGCTCGACGGCGCCCGCCGTGGGCGGCAGCGGCTGTCGGCCCGCCTCCCCGCGCAGCTCGGTCGGCGTCCGCCCGAAGACCCGGCGGATCGTGTCGTTGAACTGGCGCAGGCTGCCGAACCCCGCCGCGAACGCGACGTCGGTGAGCCGCAGGTCTCCGCTCTCGATGAGCAGGGCCGCCGTCCGGGCGCGGTGGGCGCGGGCGAGCGCCAGCGGGCCGGCGCCGAGCTCGTCGACGAGCAGCCGGTGCAGGTGACGGGGCGAGTACCCCAGGCGTCCCGCGAGCCCCGCGACGCCGTCCCGGTCCACCACCCCCTCCTCGATCAGGCGCACGGCCCGCCCGACGGCGTCCGCCCGCGCGTCCCAGTCCGGGGAGCCGGGCGCGGCCTCCGGCCGGCACCGGCGGCACGCGCGGTAGCCCGCCTCCTGCGCGGCTGCGGCGGTGGCGTAGAACGTGACGTTGCGGGGCAGCGGCGTGCGCGCGGGGCAGCTCGGGCGGCAGTAGATGCCGGTCGACCGCACGGCCGTCACGAAGCGGCCGTCGAAGCGGCGATCGCGGCTGCGCACCGCGGCGTAGCGGCGGTCGAACGCGCGCTCTCCGGGCCGCGTCGGGGCCGGTTCGTGGACGGGGACGCTCAGCGACATCGCCCGTCGATCGTCGCACCCGCGAGCGGCGGCGACTAGCGGGGATCGGACACGGCCGTGGCCGCTCGACGGCCGATCGCCGCCTGGAGCGCGGCGTCGGCCTCGGCGGTCAGCGCGGTGACGAGCGCGGCCGCCGGCCGCGGCGCGACGAGCGGGTGACCCTGCCCGGCCCAGAGGTTCACGCGCTCCGGGTCGCCGGCCGCCCGCGCCGCCGCGCGCAGCGGGGACGTCAGGTGGTGGATCTGCGGATAGGCGACCGTCGCGGTGCCCTCGTGCTCCCGCGCGAACCGCGTCTCGAGCCCACGGGCGCGACGGCCGCTGAACGCGCGCGTGAACGCCGTCGGACGGTCGCCGCCGAGCAGCGCCCGATGACCGACCCACGTTCCCGCCTCCGGGCAGTCGAGGAACGCCGTGCCGATCTGGGCGGCGACCGCGTCGGCGGCGAGGACCGCCGCGATGCCCGCGCCGGTGACGATCCCGCCGGCCGCGATCAGCGGCAGGTCGACCGCGGCCCGGACGAGCTGCAGCAGCGGCAGGATCCCGAGCGGCTCCCGTCCCGGCTCGTCGACGAACCCGCCCTGGTGCCCGCCGGCCTCGGCACCCTGGGCGATCAGGGCGTCGGCGCCGACGGCGGCGGCCGCCCCGGCCTCCGCCACGCTCGTCACCGTCACCCAGACCGCGCTGCCCGTCGCGTGCAACCGGGCGACGACCTCCGCGGAGGGCAACCCGAACGTCACCGACACGACCGCGACCGGATCGCGCTCCAGCAGGTCGAGCTTCGCGGTCCAGCCGTCGTCGTCGTGGCGCGGGTCGCCCGCGGCGGTTCCGAGCTCCGACGCCTCCTCGGCGACCGCGGCCGCGTGGGCGGCGAACCGCTCCGGCGCGACGGGCGGCGCCGGCGGGGCGAACAGGTTCACGCCGATCGGCCGGCGCGTGCGCTCGCGCGTCCGGGCGAGGTCCTCGGCCAGGTCCTCCGGCGTCCGGTAGCCGGCGGCGAGCGTGCCGAGGCCACCCGCGTCGCTGACGGCTGCGGCCAGCGCCGGGGTCGACGGCCCGCCGGCCATCGGCGCCAGGACGATCGGGGCGGCGAGGGCGGCGGGGTCCAGGCGCGGGGGCATGCCCATCGGATACCAGAGCGCCGGGCGACCCCTGCGGGCACGGACGCAGAACGCACGAGGCCCGCCGTCGTCGACGGCGGGCCTCGTGCTTGCAGTCGGGGCGCCCGGATTCGAACCGGGGACCTCACCGACCCGAACGGTGCGCGCTACCAGGCTGCGCCACGCCCCGAGTGCGCCGGTGAGTATGGCACGGTCGCCCCGCGGAGGCTCGCCGGGTCCCCGCCGCGACGGCGGGCCCCCGGCGCCGCCCCGGCGCGACCGGCGGCGGGGCGGCGCCGGCGGCGTCCTCAGCCGACGGGTCGGTCGGCCTGCCCGGGGCGCCGGTCACCGCTGACGGCCTCGTCGGCGAGCGCGGTGTAGAAGCGGATCGCGAGGCCCGTGACGAGGGTCTCGAACGCATCCTGGACGGTGACGTCCTCGGCCGCGGCCCACGTGCGCAGGCCCGCGCGCTCGATGGCGTCCGCGTCGGCGAGCACGTCGTCGACGAGCTCGGGATGGCGGTCGCAGAAGTACGCGCCGATGGCGTAGAGGGTGGAGTGCGACGCGACGTCGAGGCCGGCGTCAGCCACCGACCGCACCCGTGCCGGCGTCCCCGGCCGGCGCGTCGGGCGCGGCCTCCGTCGTCGCCGGCGGCTCGGCCGCAGCGGCCGGCGCAGGCGCGGGGTCCGCCGGGGCCAGGTCCTCGGCCGAGGGCACCACGGCGGGTGCAGGCACCGGATCGGGCGCCGGAGCGTCCTCGGGCGCGCGCAGCGCGGCCGTCGCCGGGTCGGCCGCGACCGCCGGCTCGGGATCGAGCGACGCGACCGCGGGGTCCGCGCCGGGCGACGGGTCCTCGCCGGTGGAGGGGTTCGCCCCGCCCGTCGGCTCTCCGTCGGCCTCCGGCTCGGGGGCGACGAGCGGGTCGCCCGCCGGACCGGCGTCGGGCACGGGCTCGATCGGCGGGTCCGGCAGCAGCGCGGGCAGACCGGCGCCTTCGGGCGTCTCGACCGCCGGGGTCAGGATCGACGAGCCGCTCGGCCCGTCCGCCGGGTCGACCGTCTCCGGGTCGGCCGGGGCCGGGGCCTGCTGCGCGGTGACCGGCGGCGCCGGCACGGCGGCCGGCGGCGCCGGGCGCGACGTGTCGACCGCGACGCTCGACGAGCCGCCGCCTCCGACGGGTGCGGGCGCGACCGACGTCGCGGCGGGCAGCGGCGGCGTGGCGGCCACCGGCGCCGGCGTCGGCGTCGGCGTCGGCGTCGGCGTCGGCACGGTGATCGCCGGCAGGCGCAGGGGCGGGCGCGTCGCGCTCTCGGCCGCGAGGGCGCGACGGGCGGCCGCCGCGATCGCGGCGGGCGTCGCGAACGGGCGGGTGCCGCCGACCGTCGCGGGCCCACCGGGCGCGGAGGGGCCGGGCACCGCGAGGCCCGCGGCGACCCCGGAGGAGGTCGCCGGCGAGCCGATCAGCGCCGCACCGGCGACCGACGGCGAGGCGTCGCGCCCCGTCGGCGGGACCTCCGTGACGACGAGGCCCGTGCCGCCGGCCATGAGCGCCGCACCGACCGCGAGCTTCGCGCTCAGCACGCCGCCGGCGGCGTCGCCGACGGGCGACGATCCCCCGAAGGGCAGGCGCCGCAGCAACGGCAGCGGCAGCAGGAGGGCCGCCTTGGCCACCGCGCCGACGCCGAGCACCGAGAGGTCCACCCCGGCGGCCGCCGCGTAGCGCCGGCACGACTCGCAGCTGCGCGCGTGGGCACCGAGGCGCCGTCGATCGCGGCCGCCGAGCGGGCCCTCGGCGTCGCAGAGCCGCCGGGTCTCGGCGCAGCGCTCGCCGCTCTCCAGGGCGCGGTAGGCGACGGTCAGCGCCCGCCGGCCGCGGGCCAGCTGCCCCTCGACGACGGTGCGGCTCACGCCGAGCCGGTCGGCGATCTCGCTCGGGCTGCGCCCCTCGAGCTCGCGCTGGACGAGCACGTCGTGCTGCAGCGCGGGAAGCTCGCCGAAGGCGGAGCGCAGGAGGGTCAGCGCTTCCCGGTCGCCGGCGGGGCGCAGCGCGGCCTCCTCGCTGATCGACAGCCGGTGCCGGTCGCGCGAGCCGAGCCCGTCCGGGTCCAGGCTGACCTCCGCCTGGCGCTGCTGGCCGCGCCACGCGTCGATGCACGAGCGGCGGGCGATCTCGTGCAGCCACGCACGCAGGTGGACCGGTCGCTGGCCGGCGCGGAGCGCGCGCAGGGCGGAGACGAACGTCTCCTGGACGGCGTCCTCGGCCCGAGCGTGGTCCCGGAGCATGCGCGTGGCGTAGGCGAGCAGCCCGGCGCGATGGCGCTCGACGAGCAGCTCGAACGCGCGGTGGTCGCCCGCGGCGGCCCGCTCGACGAGCTGGCGGTCCCCGCTGCCGCCCGAGACGGGCGAGCGACCGCCGGCCGGCGGGGTGACCACGAGGGCCGAACCGAAGGAGGGGGTGGCGTGCATGCTGCGGGGGACGTCGCCGACGGAGGGGGGTCGGCGGAGGGGAACGGCGACGCTCGCCGGACCCGGCCCATCATAGACGCGCCCACGCGCGACCGCCACGGGTCTCGGCGACTCGAGGGAGATCCGCCGTCCGGCTCCGACGGGAGGGGTCTGCGACGATCTCGCCATGGCCGCGCTCCGGGACCTCCTGGCCGACCTCGACGACCTGCTGGAACCCGGGAGGTACCGGGACTTCTGCCCCAACGGGCTGCAGGTGCCCCCGCCCGCGGGCCTCGACGCGGAGGTCCGGACGGTCGTCACCGCGGTGAGCGCCGACCGCCAGGCGCTCGGCGAGGCCGTCGCGCTCGGCGCCGACCTCGTGCTCGTCCACCACGGGCTGTTCTGGGACGACGATCCCCGCGCGCTCGAGCCGCCGCTCGCCGAGCGCCTGCGTCTCGTCCTCGGCGCCGGCCTGGCGCTCGCGGCCTACCACCTGCCCCTCGACGGGCACCCGAGCGTCGGCAACAACGCGCTGCTCGCCGAGGCGCTCGGTGCCTCGTCCACCCCATGGGCCGGCTCCGGCGACCCGGCGATCGGGGTCGAGGCCCGCTTCGAGGAGCCGCTGCCGCTCGCCGCGCTCGCCGCGCGCGTGGCCGTCGTGACCGGCCGCGAGCCGCTCGTGCTGCCCGGCGAGGCCGAGCGTCCCGTCGCGCGCCTCGGGATCGTGTCGGGCGCCGCCGCCGGGCTGCTGCCCCGCGCGGCCGCGGACGGCCTCGATGCGCTGCTCACCGGCGAGCCCCGGGAGCCGACGCGCGGCCTCGCCCTCGAGCTCGGCGTCCACGCGATCTGCGCCGGCCACCACGCGACGGAGACCCGCGGCGTCCAGGCGCTCGGCGCCCACCTCGCAAGGCACCACGGCGTCTCGCACCGCTTCGTCGACACCGGCAACCCCGTCTGAGGCCTCGCGGCGAGCGTCGCCGCGCCACGCCCTCCGCGCCGAGATCGAACCCCCGCCGAACGCCGGGGCGCCTACGATCGCCGTGAGCGGCCCTGGGGAGGGGTCGCCGCGACCGAGGAGGACGGATGTCGACGACGGCTGTGGGGACGACGATCGCGGACCTGGTGTTCCGCCTGCAGGACGAGCACGCCGAGCGTCGCGCCGTCCGGTACCAGGCCGAGCCGGGCGAGTGGCGCGACCTCTCCTACGCGGAGCTCACGGACCACGCGATCGAGTTCGGCCTCGGCCTGCTCGCCCTCGGGATCGAGCACGGCGATCGGATCGCCGTCCTCGGCAGCACCCGGCCGCTCTGGTCGATCGCCCATCTCGGCATCAGCGCGACGGGCGCCGTCCACGTGTCGGTCTATCCGACGAACTCGCCGGACGAGTGCGCCTGGGTCGTCGGCAACAGCGAGTCGCGCGCGATCGTGTGCGAGAACGCCGAGCAGGTCGCGAAGATCGACGCGGTCCGCGACCAGCTGCCGGACCTCGAGTGGATCGTCGTGCTCGACGGCGTCGCCGAGGGCGCGATCACGCTCGACGAGCTGCGCGAGCGCGGCCGGGGCCGCGACGCCGCCGAGCTGCGGGCCCGTGCGGAGGCGGTCGTCCCGGAGGACGCGTACGTCTTCATGTACACGTCGGGCACCACGGGCCCGCCGAAGGGCTGCGTCCTGAGCCACGGCAACTACTGCTGGATCCTCGGCGCGTCCTCGACGCTGGCGCCGCTGGACCGCGAGTCGGTGCTCTACCTCTTCCTGCCGCTGGCGCACGCCTTCGCGCTGCTCTTCCAGCTCATGGCCTTCGACCGCGGCGGGACGATCGCCTACTGGGGCGGCGACCCGACGAAGATCATCCCCGAGCTCATGCAGGTCCAGCCGACGCACCTGCCGTCGGTCCCGCGGATCTTCGAGAAGCTCTACACCCTCGCCGTCGGCTCGAAGCCCGCCGAGGAGCGCGAGAAGATCACGGCGGCCGCGCAGCTCGGCGTCCGGGTCCGCGAGCTCCAGCAGCGCGGCGAGCCGGTGCCGCCCGAGCTCCAGGAGCCGTTCGACCGCGCGGAGGCCGAGCTGTTCCAGAACGTCCGCAACCTCTTCGGTGGTCGCCTCGAGCGCGCGATCACCGGCGCCGCGCCGATCGCGAAGGAGATCCTCGAGTTCTTCTACGGCTGCGGGATCCCGGTCATGGAGGGCTACGGGATGACCGAGACGTCGACCGGCGCCTCGATCAACACGCCCGAGGACCACCGGTTCGGCACCGTCGGCAAGCCCCTGCCCGGCGTCGACGCCCGGATCGCGGAGGATGGCGAGCTGCTGCTCCGCGGCGGCAACATCTTCCAGGGCTACTACAAGATGGAGGACGCGAGCTTCGGCGCCGTCCGCGACGGGTGGCTGCACACCGGCGATCTCGCGGAGATCGACGACGAGGGCTACGTCTCGATCATCGGGCGCAAGAAGGACATCATCATCACCGCGGGTGGGAAGAACCTCACCCCCGCGAACTTCGAGAACGACCTGAAGAGCTCGCCGCTCGTGAGCCAGGCCGTGATGCACGGCGACCGCCGTCCGTACCCCGTCGCGCTGATCACGCTCGACCCCGAGACGGTGGTGCCGTGGGCCGAGGCCCAGGGCCTGCCGACCGAGATCCCCGAGCTC
>JALRCL010000126.1 GCA_023268575.1 Patulibacter sp. | reverse complement strand
TCCCGCTCCAGCAGGCCGGCGAGCCGCTCGTGCTCGAGGCCCGGGTCCAGCAGCACGGCGTCGGCGCCGGTCTTGCTGATCGCGACGAGCGCCTCGACGAACCCGCGGTGGTTGCGCGCGAGCAGGGCCACGCGGTGCCCCTCGGCGACGCCGCGGTCGCGCAGGGCGACGGCCAGCGCCGTCGAGCGCACGTCGAGCTCGGCGTACGTCAGGGCCCGATCGCCGTCGACGATCGCCAGGCGGTGCGGATCGCGCGCCGCGGCGGCCGCGTACGCCCCGGCGGGCGTCGCACCCCAGCGAGCCAGGCGCCGGACGACCGCGGCGTACTTGTCCGGGCGCATCGGGCGCAGCACGCCGGCGCGGCGCAGGATGCCGCCGCCCCGGACGGCGAGCGTCGCGACCCGCAGCGGCGAGGGCAGCGGCGGCGGCTCGGGCTCGCCGAGCAGGTCGCGGCCGACGCGCCGGAGCATCACGCGCATCCGGCGGTGCATCTCGGGGCCCGCGAGCCGGGCCGCGAGCGCGCCGGTGACGCCGCCGGGCGGGTTGTAGCCGAAGCGCACGAGGATCCGGGTGCCCTCGTCGTGGGGCCGGACGCGGAGCCCGAGGTGCAGGTCGATGCCGGTGACGCCGCTGATGACGAAGTCGCGGCCGTCCACGAGCTCGGTGACCTCCAGCTCGCTGCCGAGCTGCGCCGCACCGATCCGCAGCACGGCGCGGATTCGGGTGCCGCGCCGCAGCGGCCCGCCGCCGACGACCTCCAGCGACTCGAGCCCCGGGAGCGCGCGCCGCACGACGCGCGGGTCGACGATCGCCCGCCACGCCCGCTCGGGAGCGACCGGCAGGTCGATGCGCTCGGTGATCCGCACGGCTCAGCCCACCACCGGCAGCCGGCGGCGGCGCGCCAGCTCGTCGAGCATCTCGCGCATGGTCGCGGTCACGTGCTCCGCGACGACGGCGGGATCGGGGTCCGGCCCGAACCGCTCGCGGACGTCGATCGCCGGCAGCACCTGGACGGTGACCTTCGCCGGCAGCGGCAGCTGCGCGAGGCGTCCTCCGACGTTCACCCCCCACGGCGGTCCCAGCGCGACCGGCGCCGACGGGACCCGCACGCGGCGCAGCAGCGGGAGCCGCCCGACGCCGGAGCGCTCGACCAGGCGGTCCAGCGGCCCGAGGAAGAGGGCCGTCTCCTGCCCGCCGAGCGCGACGACCGGCACGATCGGCGCATCGGCCTCCAGCGCGAGGTGGACCCACGAGCGGTCCTCGCCGAGGTCCAGCGACGCCGAGTCCCAGCTGGGCCGGTGCAGCTCGCGCTCGCCGCCGGGGTACACGAGGACGCACGCGCCCTGCGCCAGCGCGGCGCGCGCCGTCTCCGTGCACGACGGCAGGACGCCGAGCCGTCGCAGCACGCGGCGCCCGGGCCAGGCGCGCGCGGCGCCGTGGACGAGCAGGTAGAGGGCGCGCTCGGGCCCGAACCGGCTGGCGAAGGCCGTCGTCAGCACGACGCTGTCGGGGCTCGAGGCCCCACCCGAGTGGTTGCCGACGAGCAGCACCGGCCCGGACTCCGGCACGTGGTGCAAGCCGTCGACCTGGGCCCGGAACCAGAGGCTCGAGGCGACCCAGCTGACCGGCATGAGGTCGCGCAGCAGGTAGCTGTCGCGCTCGTCGAGGTCGTCGGCGGGTCGCCGGCTGCGGCCCAGGGCCCGCGGCGGCGCCGGCGTCAGGGCCTGCCGCCCGGCCTCGGCGGCCTGACGCGCGAGCTCGCGCAGGCGCCCGCGGACGGCGTCCTCGGCCGAGGTCGCGGCGGGCGGCGTCGCCGTGGTCGTGGTCGTCGGGGGCGCGGGCATGGCGGGACGGCCCGAGGGTAGCCGTCCGGCCCCGCTTCGTCGATCGCGACGGCCCGCGTGGAGCGGTCCGCGCGGCGCGCCCGACGAAAATCCCAACGTTCGACGGTCGACGACGTATGCTCGGCCCGCCGGGGTGGTCGTCCGGGCTCGATGAGCGACACGCGGCCCGCGAACGGCGATCACCACCACGATCTGGGAGCCCGCTGCATGAGCCACGCCGCTGCCCTCGCGCCCGCCTCCTCGGCGCGCGACCGGGTCGACATCCGCCCGACGGCGGCGCTGCTCGCCGAGCACGCGCACCGCCACGGCGTCGACGCGACCTGCCAGCGGTT
>JALRCL010000895.1 GCA_023268575.1 Patulibacter sp. | reverse complement strand
GATCGGCGCCAACGACGTCACGAACCCGGACGCGCGCAACAAGCCCGACAGCCCGATCTACGGGATGCCGATCCTCAACGTCGACGAGTCCGCGTCGACGATCGTGTTGAAGCGGTCGATGAGCTCGGGGTATGCGGGGATCGACAACCCGTTGTTCACGGATCCGAAGACGAGCATGCTGTTCGGTGACGCGAAGGCCTCGGTCGAGGCCATCACCGAGGAGCTCAAGGCCCTCTAGGCCGTCCGCCGCGGCGTGCCACCGGTCGGTGGCACGCCGCGGGGTCCTCGGGATCCGTCGACCCGACCGCCGCCGGCGTGGGCGACCGGTCCCGTCGCCGCGACGCGTGGTCGTCTCTGGCACGCTGCTCGCGTGCGCTCCGACGCCGTCCTCGTGGTGGGTCCCCACGTCGTGGTCGCCCGGCCGACCGCCGACGATCGCGACGAGCTGTTGGACGCCGTCGCGGCGAGCCGCACGCTGCACGGGGACTGGGTCACCGCGCCGGACACCGTCACGGCGTACGGGACGTTCCTGGCCCGCTGCGGCGGCCCGACCTTCGCCGGGCACCTCCTGCGCCGGCGCGAGGACGGGGCGCTGATCGGCGTCGTGAACGTCAGCGAGATCGTCCGCGGCGCCCTGCAGAGCGCCTACGTCGGGTACTACGGGCTCGTGGGCGGTACCGGACGCGGCCATCTGACCGAGGGCGTGGGCCTCGTCGCCGGTCGTGCGCTGGGTGCCCTGGGCCTGCATCGGATCGAGGCGAACGTCCAGCCCGCCAACGCGCCGTCGAAGGCGCTGCTGCGCCGGCTCGGCTTCCGCCGCGAGGGGTACTCGCCGCGCTACCTGCACCTCGCCGGCGCCTGGCGCGATCACGAGCGCTGGGCGCTGCTGGCCGACGAGCCGGCGGCGGCGGAGCTCGTGCGCCGCGCCGCGCCGCCGAACCACGCCGGGTGACCCTCGGCGCCGCCTGCCGATGGGCAGGTGAGCGGACCACGATGGTTCGACAACCGGACCATCGTCCACCCGTGAGCCTGGACGGATCGACCGGATCGCGGATGCGCCCCTGTGGGAGGCTGCTGCGCAGCGAACCGGCGTTCCCCCCTTCTTGCGCCGGGCGCTCGAACAGGAGGCATCCCCCGATGACGCGTTCCCGCGCGACGACGCTCGCCGTCGTCGCCGCTACCGCGGCCGCCGCGCTGGTCCCAGCGACGGCGTCGGCCGCGAGCACCCAGCGATACACCGTGGTGGCGAAGGCCGGCACGGCCGCGTCCGCCTTCGACCGCGCCGTGCGTGCCGCCGGCGGCCGGGTCGTGACCTACAACCGCCGCGTGGCGGTCGGCACCGTCTCCGCCCGCCGCGGCTTCGCCCCCCGGGCGGTCGCCACGGCCCCCGTGCTGGCCGCGAGCCCGCGCCGCGCCGTCGGACGCTCCGACCGCGACGCCGCCGCCCGCCGCGTGCGGCGCACGAAGGCGATCGAGGCCGGGCGCGACGGCGCGCCGACCCCCTTCGGCGCGTCGCAGGCCCGCCCGCGGCCGCCCGCCGCCGGGGTCGACCCGCTCGCGCCGCTGCAGTGGGACATGGCCGCGATCGGCGCCACGAGCCAGGGCAGCCACCGGCTCGACCAGGGCGAGGGCGTCCGCGTGGGGATCATGGACACCGGCGTCGACGGCAGCCACCCCGACGTCGCGCCGAACTTCGACCGCGGGCTCTCGCGGAACTTCACCGTCGACGATCCGACCGTCGACGGCCCGTGCGAGGAGGAGCCCGACCGCTCCTGCCAGGACCCGGCGGACGTCGACGAGAACGGCCACGGGACCCATGTCGCGTCGACGATCGCCTCGCCGATCAACGGCCTCGGGATCGGTGGCGTCGCCCCGAAGGCGTCGATCGTGAACCTGCGCGCCGGCCAGGACTCCGGGTACTTCTTCACCCAGCCGGTCGTCGACGCGTTGACCTACGCGGGCGACCACGGCGTCGACGTCGTGAACATGAGCTTCTACGTCGATCCGTGGCTCTACAACTGCGCGGCGAACCCGAAGGACTCGCCCGAGGCGCAGGCGCAGCAGCGCACGACGATCGTCGCGGTCCAGCGCGCCGTCGACTACGCGCGGCGCAAGGGCGTGCTGCCCGTCGCGGCGCTCGGCAACGAGAACACGGACATCGACGCGCCCACGAGCGACGGGACGTCGCCGGACTACCCACCGGACGCCGCGTACGACCGGCAGATCGACGACTCCTGCCTCACGGTGCCGACCGAGACGAAGGGCGTCGTCGGCGTCTCCTCGTACGGCCCGAGCGGGCGCAAGGCGTACTACTCCAACTGGAGCCTGCGCCAGGCCGACGTCTCGGCGCCGGGCGGCGACCGCCGCGACTTCTTCGGCACGTCGCGCTACAACGCGCCGGAGACGCGGATCCTCGCGGCATACCCCGAGAGCGTCGGGCGCACCGGCGACACCGACCTCGACGGGGTGATCGACATCGACGCGCAGGGCAACCCGACGACGCCCCTCGTCGTGCGGGACGACTCCGGCGGGCACCCGTCGTACTACCAGTGGATCCAGGGCACGTCGATGGCGAGCCCCCACGCGGCCGGCGTGGCGGCGCTGATCGTCGCGGCCGAGGGCCGGCGGGACCGCCGCAACGGCGGCCTCACGCTGCCGGCGGCCCGGACGGAGCGTCTGCTGGAGCGGACCGCCGTGCCCGTGCCGTGCCCGGCCGGCGGCACGCTGACGTACCCGGATCCGGACCTGCCGGCGTCGTACACCGCGACGTGCACCGGGACCACCGACCACAACTCGTTCTACGGGTCCGGGTCGGTGAACGCGCTGAACGCCGCGCAGCTCGGCCGTCGCTGAGCGCCGCGGAGCGGTGATCGAGCCCC
>JALRCL010000880.1 GCA_023268575.1 Patulibacter sp. | reverse complement strand
GGGCCCGGCGACGCGATCCTGCGGGTCACCCGCGGCTCGATCGCCCACCGCATCGACCGCGCGGCCCCGCCGGGCCTCGTGATCGACGTCGGGGCCGGTGACGGTCACCTGCTCGACGCGCTGGCGCGCCGCGGCCGCCCGGTCCTCGGGCTCGAGCGCGGCGGCTCGTCGCGCCCCGACCTCATGGACGCGGCGCTCGCGGACCTCGAGCGACCGGAGGGCGGCGCCGCCGCGATCGTCCTCTGGCACGTCATCGAGCACCTGGCGGATCCGCGCGACACGGTCCGCCACGCCGCGCGCCTGCTCGCCGACGGCGGCCTGCTGCTCATCGCCTGCCCGAACGCGGAGAGCCGCCAGGCGCGGTCGTTCGGCGATCGCTGGCTCGCGTGGGACCAGCCGCGCCATCTCGTGCACCTGCATCCCGCGGCGCTCGTCCGCGGCCTGGAGGAGGACGGCTTCGCGATCGAGACCGTCGGGCACCTGCGCGCCGGGCAGAGCGTCTTCTGCGCGCTGCACGGGCTGGCGGGACGGATCCCGGGCACGGCCGACCTCTACGACGCGATCCGCCGGCCCGACGCGCGGTCCGCGCCGATCGACGCCGCGACGCGCGCGTGGACGGTCGCCGCCGCCGGGGCGACGCTGCCGCTCGCCGCGCTCGCGGCGGTCGCCGAGGCGGCCGACGGCCGCGGGGCGAGCATCTACCTCGAGGCCCGCCGCCGTGACGGCGCGGGCGGGACGACCGGACCTCGACCGGCGACGGAGCAGCGATGAGCCAGGCGGCCCCGAACCACAAGACGATCGTCGTCATGCCCGCGCACAACGCGGCCAAGACGCTCGAGGCGACCGTCGGCGCGATCCCGCGCGAGTGGATCGACGAGCTCCTCCTCGTCGACGACTCCTCGACGGACGAGACGCTCGACGTCGCGAAGCGGCTGGACGTCGAGACGGTCTGGCACCCGCACAACGCCGGCTACGGCGCGAACCAGAAGACGTGCTACCTCAACGCCCTGCAGCGGGGCGCGGACATCGTCGTGATGCTCCACCCGGACGGGCAGTACGCGCCGGACCTCATCCCGTCGATGGTTCGTCCGATCGTCGACGGCGAGGCCGACATGGTCCTCGGCTCGCGGTTCCTCCCGACGGCCCAGAGCGCGCTGGACGGGGGCATGCCGCGGATCAAGTGGTACGCGAACCAGGGCCTCACGGCGCTGCAGAACCGGATGATGGGCACGCACCTGGCGGAGTGCCACACCGGCTACCGGGCCTACAGCCGCGACCTGCTGCTGCAGGTCCCGTGGCTGCGCAACGCGATCGGCTTCAGCTTCGACAGCGAGGTGCTCTACCAGGCCTCGCACCTCGGGTTCCGGATCGCGGAGGTGCCGTGCCGCACGCGGTACTTCGACGACGCCTCGTCGATCAGGTTCCGCCCGGCGTCCGTCTACGCGATGAAGACGATGTGGACCGGCGTGCGCCTGCTCCTGCACCGCCTGCGCCTCGTGCCGGATCCCCGCTTCACGCCGGCGCCGCGACAGATCCCGCCGCCGGACGCGCCGACGATCGGCGACAGCGGCATCCCGTCCTGAGCCGCCCGGGCCGGGGCGATGCCGGTGGCTGGGGCGGTCGTCCCGACGATGCTCGGGTCGGGGCCCGGCCCATACAATCGCCCGTCGTGCCAGGTCCTCTCGTCACCGGGGAGCGCGTCACGTCGCCCGCCGGCGCGTTCAACCCGACCTTCCAGCGCCACGTCGCCGCGTACCGGACGGCGGCGCCGCTGCTGCCGGCGGCGGACGCCGGGCCGGTCCTCGACCTCGGCTGCGGCGTGGGGCACTCGTTCCACGAGCTCGCGCCGCGGACGACCGTCGGCGTCGACGTCTCCGCCCAGGCGCTGGCCGGCCAGGGCCGCGAGACGCACGTGGCCGACATGCGCGACCTGCCCGCGGGCTGGGACCGGCGGTTCGCCTCCGTCGTCTCCGTCCATGCGATCGAGCACGTGACGCGGCCCGCCGACGCGATCGCCGAGATCGCCCGGGTCCTGCAGGACGACGGGGTGGCGGTGCTCGTGACCCCGAACCGCCTGACCTTCGCCCGTCCGGACGAGATCGTCGATCCGTACCACGAGATCGAGTACGACCGGGAGCAGCTGCGCGCGCTCGTCGAGGGCTGGTTCGCCGAGGTCGAGATCCTCGGGCTCCACGGCTCGGAGCGCTACCTGCGGTTCCAGGACGGGGAGAAGCGCCGGATGGACCGGATGCTCGGCCTCGACGTGCTCGGCCTGCGTCACCGGCTCCCGCGCCGGGTCATGCAGCTCGCCTACGACACGGCGCTCACCGCGACGCGCCGCAACGCCGACCCGCTCGCCGCGGCGATCGACGTCGACGACTTCCGCCTCGGGGACGACGACGTCCCCGCGAGCCTCGACCTCGTCGCGGTGGCCCGCCGGCCGCGGCGCTGAGCGGTCCCGCCATGTGGGTCCCGCACGCGCTCGTCGGCTTCGCGGTCCTGGGGCTGCTCGCCGCGGCGTCCTGGCGCCTCGCCGAGCGCACCGTGGCGGGCGACCGGCTCGTCGTCCTGCTCGCCGCGGTGGTCTGGGGCTGGCTCGGGATCCAGCTGGCGGCCTTCGCGACGCACCTGCCGATCCCGGGGGAGCTGCCGCGCGTCGGCCTGCCGCTCGTCGTCGGTGCCGCAGCCGTCCTGCGCTGGGTGCCGGCGCGCCCGCGCGAGCGCCCGGCGACCGACCCGGCGGCCGTGCCGCTGCTGGCGGCGGTCGTCGTCGCGGTCGTCGTGCTCGTCGGGCTCGCCCTGCGCCGGCCGGCGCTCGGGTTCGACGCGCTGCTCTACCACCTCCCGCTCCCGGCGGCCTGGGCGGGCAGCGGGGGCCTGGCATCGCTGCCGACCGTCATCGACGGCCTGCCGGTCGAGGCGTACCCGGTGGGGATGGAGCAGGCGCTCGGCTGGCTCGTCCGGCTGACCGACATCACGGCGATCGTCGTCCTGCTGCCCCCGGTGGCGCTGGGGCTGCTCGCCGTGGCGACGTGGACCCTCGCCCGCCGGCTCGGGGCGCTCGTGGCCGGGGCGTGGGGCGCGACGGTCGTCGTCGCGCTGAGCATGCCGTCGCTGGCCGGTGCCGCGCAGATCGGCAACGACGTCCTGGCCGCGCTCGTCATGACGCTCGGCCTCGTGGTGGCGCTCGACGCCGTCCAGGGCCATCGGGCGGGGCGCGAGGGGTCGCTGGACGGCCTGCTCGTCGGCTTCGTGGGGCTGCTGCTGGCGCTCGGGGTGAAGACGCCGACGGCGTGCGGGGTGCTCGTGGGGCTGCTCCTGGCCTGGAGCGTCCGCGGCGACCTCTGGCGCCACGCCCGTGCCCGACCGTGGTGGCTGGCGCCGCTCGCGCTGGCGGCGGCGTGCGGCGGCGCGTGGCTCGTGCGCAACCTCGTCCTCCACGGCCACCCGGCGTGGCCGCTCATGGCTTCCTCGTTCGGGGATCCGCTGCCGCCGCTCCTGGAGTCCGCGACGGGGCGCTTCGTCGAGCACCCCCGGGCGGCGATCGAGGCCGGCGGCTGGGAGTACCTGCGGATCGGGTGGCCGTTCGTGCTGCTCGTGCCGGCCGCGGCGGTCCTCGTGGGCACCGCGGGACGCGAGCGGTCGTGGCGCCGGCTGCTCGCCGCGTGCGGCCTGCTCGGCGCCGTCGCGTGGACGTTCGCGCCGGCCACGGCGATCCTCGGCGACACGTCGGTCGTCGTCGGCGCGTTGCGCTACGCGCTGCCGTGCTGGACCCTGCTGGCGGTCGCGGTCTGGGCGTGGCCCGGCGAGCGGCTGCGCCCGTGGGTCGCCGCCGCGGCCGCCGCGGCGGCCATCGCCCAGGTCGCGCTGCTCTACGACACGATGCACCGCATCGACGACCCGCTGCACCGCGTGCCGGTCGAGCAGACGCTGATCGCGATCGTCTTCGGCGGGGCGGTCGCGCTGGAGGTCGCCGTCGGGACGCGCCTGCGGGCGCTGCTCGTGCGGCGCGGCATCGTCCTCGGTGGCGCGGTCGCCGTCGCGGCAGCGCTCGTCGTGGGGCTCGTGCTCGCGGCGCCGGGCTTCTGGCACCGCCACGCGTACGCGGTGCACGGCGACGCCGAGCCGCCGGCCAGCGCGCAGCCGATCCTCGCGCAGGGCTCCACGCCGGCGTGGTCGCTGGGCGCGCACGGCGAGCCGGGGGCGGTCGTCGAGGACGACTGCGGTCGCCTCGCCGCCGCGCTGGCCGCGGGCCGGGTCGTCGCCGTCGGCCCGGGCGTGCCCGCGGACGAGCGCTGCACGTTCCCGGGACGACCGCTGAGCGTCGACGGCTTCGCGGTCTGGGTGCCCTGACCGACGGCGGCGGGCCGCCGGCTCCCGCGCGCCGTCGACCGGCCCGCCGGCGCGCGCCTCAGTCCCCGGGGGCGGGCGCCGTCGTCGTCCGAGGCCGCGCGTCGGCCTCGAAGCCGGTCACCTCGTGGCCGCCGCCCCACAGCGGACGCTCCCCGCGGGACCAGCGCATCGCCGGCAGCTCGAAGAGCTGGAAGAGGATCGCGCCGAACGCGATCGACAACGGCAGCGCGATCGCCTCGTAGAGCAGGAAGTGCCCCCAGAGCGAGCCGGCGTCCGTGCCGACGTCGCGCAGCTCGTAGGCGATGATGCCGTGGCCCATGAAGATCGAGTAGGACCGCTCGCCGAGCCAGCGGGGCACGCTCCAGCGCAGCGGCGCCCAGGTGGCGCTGCCGGTGAGCTGCCAGAGGACGAGGCCCGCGACGATCAGGCCGGCCGCGACCGCGTTGTAGACGATCGCCTCGGTCGAGCCGATCGTGGTCCACGAGCTCATCTTGTAGAAGACGACCACGCCGGCGACCGCGAGGATCGCGCCGACGCCGCGGGCCGCAGGCCAACGGGACAGGAGGATGCCCCAGCGGACCTCGGCGATCGCCACGGCGACGCCCGGGATGAACGCGACGATCGCGCCGATCGGCGAGTGCATCGGAGGCGTCTCGCTCGGCAGCCACGTCGCCGCGAACGTCAGGCCGAGGGCGCCGATGGCGACGATCACCGCGATCGCCAGGCCCCCGCCGACCCGGCCGGGCCAGCGCCGCATGAGCCACGCGCAGCCGAGCCCGGCGATCGGCAGCACGAGGTAGTAGGCGACCTCGACGTCGATCGACCAGGCGTGCCCGACCGGCGCGTTGACCGCGGCGGGCGCCCAGACCTGCGCGAAGCCGTACATCGCGGTGACCTCGCCGAAGCTCGCCCCGGCGGTCCCGTAGAGCAGCAGGCAGATGGTGATGACCGCCCAGAGCGCCGGTCCCACGCGCCCGACGCGGTGGGCGACGTAGCGCTTCATCGGCGGC
>JALRCL010000842.1 GCA_023268575.1 Patulibacter sp. | reverse complement strand
TCCCGCTCGGGCATCACGGGTATGGTGCCGCGCGTGCCTGCGGGGTGCGTCATCGGTGTCGACCTCGGCGGGACGAAGCTCCTCGCCGGGCTGCTGGACGACGACCTGCGGGTGCTCGATCGCTCCTACTCGCCGGCGCCGCGCTCCGACGATCCGGACGAGCTCCTGGCGGTGGTGGTCGACGAGATCCGCGCCCTGCTGCAGGTCGCTGTGGACGGGCATCACGGTCCGGTGACGGCGGTCGGCGTGGGCATCCCGTCGCTCATCGACCGGGCCCGCGGCGTGGCGGTCTCGACGGTCCACCTGCCGCTGCAGGGAGTCGCCGTGCGCGACGAGCTGCAGGATCGCTTGCAGCTGCCGGTCGCCCTCGACAACGACGCGAACTGCGCGATGCTCGCGGAGTGGCGCCTCGGTGCCGCCCGCGGGTGTACGGACGCGGTCCTCCTGACGATCGGCACGGGCATCGGCAGCGGCGTCGTCGCCGGTGGGCGACTCGTGCGCGGCGCGACCGGTGCGGCCACCGAGCTCGGCCACATGGTCATCGACTTCGACGGGCCGCCGTGCCAGGGCGCGTGCCGCAACCACGGATGCCTGGAAGCGCTCGCCTCGGGCTCGGCGCTCGGGCGCGAGGGGCAGCGGATCGCCGGCCAGCGGCCCGGCTCGCGGCTGGCGCAGCTCGCCGCCGACGGCACGACGATCACCGGCCAGCACGTGACCGAGGCGGCGCGCGGGGGCGACCGTGCCGCGCGCGAGGCCGTCGAGCGGATCGGCACGCTGCTCGGCGTCGGCATCGCGAACGCGATGAACATCTTCAATCCGGAGGCGATCCTCGTCGGCGGCGGCGTCTCCGCGGCCGGGGAGCTGCTGCTCGGCCCGGCCCGGGCCGAGGCGCGCCGCCGCGCCCGGCCGCCGGCGGACGAGGCGCGGGTCGAGCTCGCGCGGTTCGGCGCCGACGCCGGGATGATCGGCGGCGGCGTGCTGGCGCGCGAGGAGCTGGCGTGAGCGGCCGGCTCGTCGTCTGCGCGACGCCGATCGGCAACCTCGACGACGTCACGGCGCGGGTCCTCGACGCGCTGCGCGAGGCCGACGTCGTCGCCTGCGAGGACACCCGCCACACCCGCACCCTCCTGCAGCGCTTCGCGATCGACGTGCCGACGGTCAGCCTCCACGAGCACAACGAGGCGGCCCGGTCGGTCGAGCTCCTGGACCGCGTCCGCGCCGGGGCGCTCGTGGCGCTCGTCAGCGACGCGGGGATGCCGGTGGTCAGCGACCCCGGCGGACGGCTCGTCGCCGCCGCCCGCGACGCAGGCCTGCCGGTCGAGGTCCGACCGGGGCCGAGCGCCCCGGTCGCCGCGGTGGCGGTCGCCGGGATCCCCGTCGAGCGGTGGCGCTTCGTCGGCTTCCTGCCGCGGCGGGCGACCGAGCTGCTGGAGCTCCTGGACCGCGACGAGGCGACGGTCGCGTTCGAGTCGCCCAAGCGCCTCCCCGCGACGCTGCGCGCCATCGCCGACGCCGACCCGTCCCGCCTCGTGGCGGTCTGCCGCGAGCTCACGAAGCTCCACGAGGAGGTCGTCCGTGGCCCGGCCGGAGAGGTCGCCGAGCGGTTC
>JALRCL010000823.1 GCA_023268575.1 Patulibacter sp. | reverse complement strand
CGGTCGGTCCGATGCGGGGGATCAGCGGTCGTCGCGGTGGAACAGCAGGGCATGGATCGCCGCGACGGTCACCGGCGTCCCGCCGCGCTCGCCGCGGTTCGTCAGGCACGCTACCCCGCCGGCGGCGAGCGCGGCCTTGCTCTCGGCCGCGCCGACGAAGCCGACCGGCAGGCCGATGACGAGCGCGGGCCGCACGCGACCGGCGGCGATCTCCTCCAGCAGGGCGAAGAGCGCGGTCGGGGCGTTTCCGATCGCCCACACCGCGCCGTCGGGGTGCTCGGCGGCCGCCAGGGCGAACGCTGCGGCCGAGCGGGTCGAGCCGGTCTCCCGCGCGCGCTCCGCCGCCCGCGGGTCACGCAGCGGCACGAGCGCCTCGCGTGCCGTGATCCCCGCGGCGGCCATCCCGGTGTCGACGATCAGCGGGGCGCCGTCGAGGAGGGCCTGGCGGCCGGCGTGCAGGGCGTCCTCGTCGAGGACGAGCGTCTCGGCGAAGGCGACGTCGGCGACGGCGTGGACCGTCCGCTCGGTGACCGCGCGGCTCAGGGGCGGCAGGTGCGAGAGGTCGATCCGCGAGCGGAGGATCCGGTAGCTCTCGAGCTCGATCGGGTGCGGAGCGCGCCGGGGAGCCCCGGTCGCGGTCCGCTCGGGGGCGCCGGGGAGGGGCTCGGACCCGACGCGCGACTTCGGCACCGGGACGTCGTCGGTCGTCCCGGCGACGGCCAGCGCACAGGTGGCCTGGGCGCTGCGGCGCTTCGGCGCGAGCAGGCGGGCGGCCTGCGGATCGCCGGTCCCCGCGGTGAGCAGCGCTGCGGCCTCGGCCACCGACGGCGTGCCGACCGCTGCGGCGACGACCGCGGACGGCGTCGGCACGACGACGCTCGCGAGGTCGGCGGCCGGCCCGTAGAGCACCGGGACCCCGAGCGTCGCGGCGGTCGCGGCGATCGCCGGTTCGTCGGCCTTGACCGTGGCGCTTGCGAGCGCGCGCACGTCGCTGCGCTGCAGGCCCACGTCGGCGAGCGCGGCGTCGACGAGCGCCAGCAGCTCCGCCTCCGGGCAGCCGCGGCTCGCGCCGACGCCGACGACGACGGTCCGGATCGGCGGGTCGGTGGTCGGCGGTGGGGCGGGCACCGGGGCATCATCGCGCCGGGGCGCGGCGATCGCCGCGCGGTCGTCGCGCGGGGCGGCCGCGGCGCCGCGGCCGGGGCATGGGGGCCCGCACGGCGCGGGGGTGCACGGCGCGTCGCGTGCGGCCCCGCGCATCCCATGGGACGCCGTGCGCACGTCCCGGATGCGCCGCGCGCCGCAAGCCGTCTCGTCGGTCGCACGCGTCGCGCCATGCACGCGCGTGCGAACCGTCGGCAGGGGCGCGGCGAGCCGGCCGCTCTGGCAACGTTGCGCGCGTGAGCGACGAGCGCGACCCGGCGAGCGACGACGAGGAGCGGGGCGTCCACCCGCAGCGGCTCTTCCAGCTGCCGCCGGACGCCCGCGAGCTGATCCTCGTGCGCCACGGCGCATCGCAGGCGTTCGTCGAGGGTGGCTCGCTGCCGATCGACGAGAGCGGCCACAGCGACCCGCCGCTGGCGGTCGAGGGGCGCGAGCAGGCCGAGCGGGTCGGGGAGCGTCTCGCGCAGGAGCCGGTCACGCGCCTCTTCGTGACGACGCTCGTGCGGACGCACGAGACGGCCGCGCCGCTCGCTGCCCGCACCGGCCTGGAGCCCGAGGTCATCGCCGACCTGCGCGAGGTCCACCTCGGCGAGTGGGAGGCGGGCGAGTACCGCGTGCGCGCCGCGAACCGCGATCCGCTCTTCGTCCGGGCGCTCATGGAGGGGCGCTGGGACCTCATCCCCGGCGCGGAGTCCAACGAGCAGCTCGCCGAGCGCGTCTCGCGCGGGCTCGACCACGCCCTCGCGCAGCTGCAGCCCGGGACGGTCGGCGTCGCCGTCGTCCACGGCGGGATCGTCGCGGAGATCTGCCGACAGGTCACCGGCAGCAGCCAGTTCGCGTTCCTCGGCTGCGACAACACCTCGGTGACGCGGATCGTCGAGCTCGGCTTCGGCCTGCGGCGCCTGCGCTCCTTCAACGACATCGCGCACCTCGAGCGCGCGTCGACCGAGCCGCTCGTCTGAGCGGCACCCGCGGTCGGTCGCGCCGCCCGGGGCGTCGGTCGGCGGGCAGCGGCCGTGGTCGGGCGCTGCGGGTCAGGCGCCGGGGCGACGGCCGACGAGCACGGCCGTCGGGTTGATCGGCTCGAGGCGGTGCGAGCCGACGAAGGGCCGCAGGCGCGCGGACTGCACGAGCGACGCCTCGACCTCGAGCCCTGCGGCGCCCAGCCGCGCGACGGTCGGCTCGATCCGGTCGAGCGTCGCGAGCGTGACGACCACGGCGCGCCGCGCGCGCTCGGCCGCGAGGTCCACGATCGCCGGCAGGTCGCCGCCCCCGCCGCCGACGAAGGCCGCGTCGGGGTCGGGCAGGGCGCGGAGGGCGTCCGGGGCGGTGCCCGCGAACGCGGCGAGCTCGACGCCGTGGTCGGCCGCGTTGCGGCGGGTGAGCGCGACGGCTGCCTCGTCGTGGTCCAGCGCGATCACGCCGGCGCCGAGCCGGGCGCACTCCACCGCGACGGAGCCGCTGCCGC
>JALRCL010000783.1 GCA_023268575.1 Patulibacter sp. | reverse complement strand
GGCGCGGGCGATGGTCATCAACCTCGTCGGCATCCACGTCATCGGCATCATCACCTCCCAGATCTTCTGGGGAGGAACCCCGCGACTCCCGATCGGAGGCTGACCGATGCCGCTGTTCGCTCGGCCCTCCCAGGTCGTCCTGGGCCCGCCCACGCCGCGACTCCCGATCGGAGGCTGACCCGTGCGCTCCCTGCACCGCGAGCGCGTCGCGCGCCGCGCCGCCCTCGGGCTGCTCGTCGTGGTCCTCCTCGTCGCCGGCTGGCTCGCCTTCGGCGGGCGCGACGCCTACACCGTGAGCTTCCGGTTCACCGACGGCGGCCAGCTCGTCCAGGGCGGCCTCGTCGAGGTCGCCGGCGTGAAGATCGGCACGATCAAGAAGATCTCGATGACCGACGACGGCCAGGCCGACGTCGAGGCCGAGATCACCGACGACCGGTTCACGCCGTTCCGGCGGGGCACGAAGGCGACGATCCGCGCGGTCGGCCAGGCCACGCTCACGAACCGGTACATCGCGCTGACGCTGCCGGCCGACGACGCGCCCGAGCTGCCGAGCGGCTCGGTGATCGGCCAGGACGCCACGACGCCGATCGTCGACCTCGACGCGATCCTCTCGAGCGCCACGCCGGAGGTCCGCGCCGACCTGCGGGCCCTCTTCTCGCGCGGCGCGGAGCTCTACGCGGGCTCCGGATCGAAGGACCTCAACCGCCTGCTCGAGCGGCTCAACCCCGCGCTGGCGCAGACGAACGAGCTCTTCGGCGAGCTCGCCGAGGACCGCCGGACGCTCGCCCGCCTGCTGGAGACCTCGGCGACGACCGCGCAGGCGGTCGCGGCCCGCTCCGCCGACGTCCGCTCCGCCGTGCGCGGCAGCGCCGTCGCGTTCGGCGCGCTGGCCGACGAGCGCGAGGCGCTGTCGCGCTCGCTCGTCCGCGCGCCCGCCGTGCTGCGGCAGGCGGGCTCCACGCTGCAGGCCGCCGCCGGGACCGTCTCGGAGATCCGGCCGACGCTGCGTGCGCTGCCGGCGGCCCAGCCGTCGCTGCAGGCCACGCTCCGCCGGCTCCCGCCGACCTTCCGTGAGCTCACGCCGGCGGTGAACCGGCTCGTCGCCGTCCTGCCCGCGACGAAGCGGACCTTCGACGCGGTGCCGCCGCTGGAGCAGCCGCTGACGAGCGCGGTCGTCGACCTCGGCGCCGGCATGAAGGCCGCCGATCCGATCCTCGAGGGCGCCCGGTACTACGGCACCGACTTCCTCATCGGCGTGCTGAACGGCCTGCTCGGCGTCTCGTCGGGCGGCTACAACAACCAGGGCCACTTCGCGAAGCTCTCGTTCGTCCAGAGCCCGCAGTCGCTGCTCGGCGGCGCGCTGTCGAACCTCCTGCCCGCGCTGCGCCCCGTGCTCGGCGGCCTCGTGCCGAACGTCTTCAACGCCACGGAGGCGGCGAAGGCGCGGTGCCCCGGCGGCAGCGCGCCGCCGGCGCCGGACGGCTCGAACCCGTGGCTGCCGCGCGAGGGACTGTGCGACCCGACGCAGAGCATGTCGGCGCTCGTCAACAGCCCGACCGCGAGGTGCTTCGACTCCTCGAAGTGCGAGGGCGACAAGCGCAGCCTGAAGTTCGACCTGCCGGCCCGCGATCCGCAGGACGACGGCGGCGTGTCCGCCGCGAAGAAGGTCGGCGGCGGTCTGGCCGCCTACGAGAAGCTCAAGGAGGCCCGCAAGTGACCCGCGCCAGGGCGCGTCTGCTGGCCCTGCTCGCCGTCGTCGCCGCCATCGTGGCGGTCGCGATCGGCGGCTCGGGCGGCGACGACGAGAAGTACCGCTTCGGCGCGGTCTTCGACACGGCCCAGGGCATCGTGCCCGGGCAGCTCGTGAAGATCGCCGGCGCGCGCGTCGGCACGATCTCCGACGTCGAGCTGACCCCGGACCACAAGGCCCGGTTCGTCATGTCCGTCGACGGGCGCTTCGGCCCGTTCAAGGACGACGCCTCCTGCAAGATCCTGCCGGAGGGCTTCATCGCGGAGAGCTTCATCCAGTGCGACACCGGCACGCCCGGGCGCCCCGAGCTCGAGCGGGTCGGTGACCTGCCGACCGTGCCGCTC
>JALRCL010000781.1 GCA_023268575.1 Patulibacter sp. | reverse complement strand
CGGTCGGTCGGGACCCAGACCGTGCCGCCGAGACCACCGTCGGAGCCGAAGACGGACGGACCGATCCGCCCGACGCCCTCGTCGTAGGCGCCCCGGATGACGACGGCGCCGGCGCCGTCGGCCAGCAGGCCCGCGGTCGCGCGGTCGTCCGGGTTCGTGATCCGGCTCATCGCCTCGGCCGCCACGACGAGCACCGTGCGTGCGCGCCCGGCCTCGACCATCGCGGTGGCGGTCGCCAGAGCCGTGACGAAGCCGCTGCAGCCGGAGTGGATGTCGTAGCCGCCGGCGCGGTGCGCCTCGAGCTGCGCGGCGACGATCACCGCGAGCGCCGGGGTGATCTCGTCGGGGGTGATCGTGGCGGCGATGACGAGGTCGACCTCGTCGGCCTCGACGCCGGCGTCGGCCAGCGCCCGGCGTCCGGCGTCCGTCGCGAGGTCGGCGAGCTTCGCGTCGGGCGCGAGCCAGCGCCGCTCCTCGATGTGGGTGCGCGACTGGATCCAGCCCGCGTCGAGGCCGAGGCGGCGCTCGATCTCGGCGGAGCTGACGACGCCGGCCGGGACGGCCAGGCCGATGCCCAGGGGCGCGACCCGGGTCGGCCGCCCGCGCTCGCCGGCGGTCGCCGGCGCGCTGACGGGCAGGGGGGCGTCGCCGCCGTTCGTGGTGCTCATCGTGCCTCCTCGGCGACGGCCGGGAGCTGCGGAACGTCGACTTCGACGTCGGCGTGCTCCTCGGCGGGGAAGGTGCGGCGCGCGAGCCCGGCGACGACGTCGCCCGGGCCCACGTCGACGAACCGCCGGAACCCGGCGGCGTGGAGGGCCAGGAGACCCGGGCGGAAGAGCACCGGGTGCGTCAGGCCGTCGATCAGGTGCTTCGCCGGATCGGTCGCGGGCGCGGCGGTGACCGCGGACCAGACCGTCGTGTGCGGCTCCTGGAAGGCGATGCCGTCGATCGCCGCCTGGAGCCCCGGCGTGGCCGGGACCATCAGCGGCGAGTGGAACGCCCCCGCGACGTCGAGCCGGCGGACGCGGTTGCCCGACGCCTTCGCCGTCTCCGCCGCGGCGTCGAGGTCGGTGATCCGGCCAGCGAGGATCACCTGCCCGGGCGCGTTGTCGCACGCGACGACGAGGTCGTGGGCGGCGGCGAGCTCCTCGGCCGCCTCGATCCCCCCCTTGCGCAGCGCCGCCATCGAGCCGAGACCCTCGGGGTCGGCGTCGGCCATCGCCGCGCCACGGGCCGCGGCGAGCCGCAGCGCCTCGAGCTCGGTGATCGCGCCGCCGAGCGCCAGCGCGACGATCTCGCCGAGCGAGTGGCCGAAGAACGCGTCGGGCCGCGGGAGCCCCAGCGCCGAGTGGCGCGCCAGCGACGAGCAGACGATCGCCGGCTGCGCGAAGCGGGTGCTCGCCGCGACGCCGGGGAACGGGTCCTCGCCGACGGCCTCGACGACCGCCTCGAGGAGGTCGGGGCGCAGGCGCGCGACCTCGTCGCGGGCCCCCTCCATCGGGGTGCCCTGTCCGGGAAGCAGGATGGCCGTGGTCACGGCCGGAAGCCTTTCAGGTCGCGCCGCCCGCTCCGCGACCGGTGCACGCGTCGGGCCCCCGGACCGGGGGGCGCCGACGTCCCGGCGCCCGGCCGATCAGGGGGTGCGACGGGCCCCGCGCACCCCGTGGGCGATCATCTAGCGTCCGGGCGGTGCCCGGCGACGCGCCCCCACCCCAGGTCGTCGCCGCGCTCGCCCGGGTCGGGACCGCGCCGGATCCGCGCGACCTCGCGGTCCTGACGGCGGCGGAGCGGCGTCATGCCGACGGGCTGCGCGATGGCGTCGCCGCACCGTTCGTCGCCGCCAGAGCGCTCCTGCGACGGACGCTCGCGCAGGTCGCCGGCGTGCCGCGCGCGACCGTCCGTCTCGGCGTCGACCCGCACGGCAAGCTCCAGCCCGCGGGGCCGCTGGCGGACTGGCGCTGCACCGTCAGCCACGCGGACGGCCTGGCCGCGGTCGCCGTCGCCCACGGGGTGCCGGTCGGCGTCGACGTCGAGCGCGTCGCGGGAGACGCGGCGCGGCGCCGCCGCGTCCTGCCGTCGGTCCTCACCCCGGACGAGGCCGCGGCGGTCGACGCCGCCGGAGACGCCGACCGGCTGCGGACGTTCCTCGCGATCTGGACCCGCAAGGAGGCGTTCCTCAAGGGCGTCGGGTGCGGCCTGACCGTCGAGCCGCGCCGCGTCGACGCGGGGCACGCGGGAACGCGCGTGCGAGCCGCGCCCGCCGAGCTGGAGCCGGGCCGCTGGCGCCTGCACGAGCTCGACGCCGGCCCCGCGCACGTCGGGGCGCTGGCGGTCGCCGCGCCGGACGCCGCCGTGGTCCTGCGGCCGCCGGAGCCATGACCGCCGTCGCCGGCGACGCGCGGCCCTGGGCCGGCCGAGAGGGACGACCGCCGTCGCCGGCGACGTGCAGCCCTGCGTCGGCCCAGGACGAC
>JALRCL010000715.1 GCA_023268575.1 Patulibacter sp. | reverse complement strand
TCGCCCCGGTGGTCCACGGCGCCACAGCGGCCCAGGCGCTCCAGGAGAGCGTGCTCCTGGCGCAGCTGGCCGAGCGCCTCGGCTACACCCGGGTCTGGTACGCCGAGCACCACAACATGCCGGGGATCGCCAGCAGCGCGCCGCCGGTGCTGATCGCCCACATCGCGGCGCGCACCGAGCGGATCCGCGTGGGCTCCGGCGGCGTGATGCTGCCGAACCACAGCTCGCTCATCGTCGCCGAGCAGTTCGGGATGCTCGAGACGCTGCACCCCGGCCGGATCGACCTCGGGCTCGGACGGGCGCCCGGCACGGACGGTCCGACCGCCGCGGCGCTGCGCCGCACGAGCGATCCGTTCGGGCTGGAGGACGACTTCCCCGACCAGCTCACCGAGCTGCGCGGGTTCCTGCAGGGCTCCCTGCCGGACGGCCACCCCTACCGCGGCGTGCGCGCCGTCCCGCAGCCCGCGCACGAGCCGGAGATCTGGCTGCTCGGCTCGAGCGGCTTCAGCGCGCAGCTCGCGGGCCAGCTCGGCCTGCCGTTCTCCTTCGCCCACCACTTCATGGCCGAGAACACCGAGCCGGCGGTGCGGCTCTACCGGTCGAGCTTCCAGGCCTCGGAGACGCTCGCCGCCCCGCGCGTGTCGCTCGGCGTGAACGTCGTGGCCGCCGAGGACGACGCCCGCGCCGAGTACCTCGCGGCGCCGGCGAACCTCCAGTTCCTGCGGCTGCGCCAGGGCCGCCCGGGCCGGCTGCCCACGCCGGAGGAGGCGGCTTCGCACCCGTACACCGCGGCGGAGCGCGCGTTCCTCGAGCAGCGGCGCGCATCGCAGATCGTCGGCGGCCCGGACACGGTGCGCCGCGGGATCGAGGAGCTCCTCGCCCGCACGAACGCGAACGAGCTCGTGATCACGACGATGGTCCACGACGGCGAGGACCGCCGCCGCTCCTACGAGCTCGTCGCCGAGACGATGGACCTCGCCCCGCGCGAGGTCGCGCCACCCGCCGCCGCCTGACCGGCCCGTCCTGCCCGTGACATCCGTCACGGGCAGGTCACGACGGCGGCCACTGGGCAGCGGCCCGGCTCGTTCCTAGGTTGGGGGCATGTCCTCCCCCACGCTGTCCCGGCCGGCGCCGCCGCCCGCGGCCCCGCCCACCGGCGCCGGGGTCGTCCTGCACGACCTCGCCCGGTCCTTCCCGAGCCCCACCGGTCCGGTCCACGCCGTCCGCGGCGTCGACCTGACGATCGAGCGCGGCCAGACCGTCGCCCTGCTCGGCCCCAACGGCGCTGGCAAGTCGACGACGATCGAGATGCTGCTCGGGCTCACGCGCCCCGAGCGCGGCGCCGTCGAGGTGCTCGGGCGGACGCCCGACGCAGCGGTCGACGCCGGCCTCGTCAGCGCGATGCTCCAGACCGGCGGGCTGCTGCACGAGGTCCGCGTTCGCGAGCTCGTCGCGCTGACCGCCGCGCTCTACCCGCGGCCGCTGGACGTCGACGACGTGCTCGAGCTCGCCGGCCTGGAGCCGATCGCGAGCCGCTGGACGACGAAGCTCTCCGGCGGTCAGGTCCAGCGCGTGCGCTTCGCCCTGGCGCTCGTCGGCGATCCGGAGCTCCTCGTGCTCGACGAGCCGACCGTCGCGATGGACGTCGAGGGACGGCGCGCGTTCTGGGAGACGATGCGCGGGTTCGCCGCCCGCGGCAAGACCGTCGTCTTCGCCACCCACTACCTCGAAGAGGCCGACGCCTTCGCCGACCGCATCGTGCTCATGGCGCGCGGCCGGGTGGTCGGCGACGGCAGCCCGAACGAGGTCAAGGCGCTCGTCGGACGGCGCACGATCCGGGCCTCGCTGGGCCACGTGGACCTCGGCGCGCTGCGGCGGCTGCCCGGCGTCGAGCTCGCCGACCGCCGCGGGCAGGCCGTCGTGCTCTCCTGCAGCGACTCCGACGCCGCCATCCGCGCCCTGCTGCAGGCGCATCCCGACGCCCACGGGATCGAGATCGAGGCCGCCGGTCTCGAGCAGGCGTTCCTCGAGCTCACCGCCGACCACGACCCGCCCGCAGCGGGCGCCGACCAGGAGGCCGTCCGATGACCACCGTCGCCTACGCCCGCTTCGAGCTGCTGCGGGTCCTGCGCAACCGCCGGTTCGTCTTCTTCGCCCTCGGCTTCCCGCTCGTGATGTACCTGCTCATCGCGGGCAGCAACCAGGGCGAGGACGACCTGAGCGGCAGCGGCCTCTCGGCGCCGCTCTACTTCATGGTCTCGATGGTCGCCTGGGGCACGATGATGGCGATGCTCTCGACCGGCGCACGGATCGCGAGCGAGCGCGCCATCGGCTGGAACCGGCAGCTGCGGATCACCCCGCTGAGCGCCCGCTCCTACCTGCTGACGAAGGTCGCCACGGGCTACGCGATGGCCCTGCTGGCGATGGTCGTGATGTACGTCGCCGGCGCCGCGCTCGGCGTGCGCCTGGAGGCGGGGCGCTGGATCGCGATGAGCCTCATGCTCCTGCTCGGGATCGTGCCCTTCGCGGCGCTGGGCATCCTGCTCGGCCATCTCGTCTCGACCGACTCGCTCGGACCGGTGATGGGCGGCGGCGTCGGCCTGCTCGCGTTCGTCTCGGGCTTCTGGTTCCCGCTCGACGACGGGGTCCTGCGCGACGTTGGCGAGCAGCTGCCCTCGTACTGGCTCGTCCAGGCGGGCCACATCGGCCTCGGTGGCGACGGCTGGCCGGCGCACGGCTGGATCGTCCTCGGCGCCTGGACCGCCGTCCTCGGCCTGCTCGCCGCGCGCGCCTACCGACGCGACACCGGGCGGGTCTGAGGACGCGGGGACGGTCGACCCCGTCCGCGACGACGGGCGGCCCGGTCGTGCGACCGCGGGCGGGACGAGGAGGTGCCGCCTGCGGTCCCCGGGCCGACCGGTCGCCGATCCCGGCTCAGACCTCGGCGCGGAAGACGACGCGACCGGTGGGCACCCGCGAGCCGCCGTGCGGCTCGTCGGTGATCATCACCTGGTCGTAGTCGTTGACGGTGCCGGGCAGGTCGACGCTCGCGCGGCCCTGCCCGTCGACCGAGAAGAGCGCCGACGTCGGGCGCGGAGCGCGCTCGCCGCTGACGACCCACACCTGGTACTCGTGTCCGCGCGGCGCGGCCGGCAACCCGGCGACCTCGACGTGCGCCCGGCCCGCGTGGACGGCGACGTGCCCGCTGCCCCGCGGCGCGATCGTGCGCGTGATCTCCGCCTGGGCGACGGTCGTGCCCCGCGCGTCCTCCCCGACGTCCCCGGCGCCGCCGATGGCCACGCCCGCCACGACGAGGGCGACGAGCACCGCGGCCAGCGCCCCGAGGCGCTGCGGCGTGCGCAGCGCGGCGAGGAAGGCGGCGCGCCGCCCCCCGGGATGGTCGTTCGACGTGCCGGACGTTTCCGCGCGTGGCACGACGGGAAGATCCCCAGGCATGGTGGTCGCCTGCTCCCCCGGCGCAGCGAGGTCCGCGCGCGGCGGCTCCTGCGACCGCGGCCGGACGGGCCCGCCGCCCGCGGCGGCGAACAGCGACGCCTCCTCGCGCACGAGCGCCATGAGGTCGCGCTTGACCTGCGGGCTCGGCGGCGGGGCCGCCGGCTCCTCGAGCAGCGCCGCCGTCACCGGCTGGAGCGCGCGCACCTGCTCGCGGCAGGCGGCGCAGTCGACGAGGTGCTGCGCGACGGTCGCGCGCTCGGGCTCGGGACAGGCCCCGAGGACGTAGGCGCCGAGCAGCTCGGCGATCTCGGGCTCGCGGCAGCTCACGAGGCACCTCCGGCGGCGGTGACGGCCTTGCGCATGCGGGCGAGGCCGCGGTTCATCCGGGCCTTCACCGTGCCCAGCGGCAGCTCGAGCATGCCGGCGATCTCGCTGTGGGAGTAGCCGGAGTAGAAGGAGAGCTCGATCACGCGGCGCTGGTCGTCGGAGAGTTCTTCGAGCAGGCCGCGGGTCTCCCCGTCGGTCGCTCGCTGGATGGCGGCGTTCTCGGTCTGCTCGCCGGCGGGCGCCGGATGGCGTTCGGCGAGGGCCTCGTCGAACGTCTCCCGCTCCTTCGTGCGGGTGACGCGACGCAGGTGATCGATGGCGCGGTTGCGCACGACGGTGAGGATCCAGGAACGCACGTTGCCCAGGCGCGGGTCGTAGTGACCGGCGGAGCGCCAAACGGCGAGGAACGCCTCCTGCGAGACGTCGTCCGCCGCCTGGCGACTGCCGACGATCCGGTACGCCAGGGCGTAGGCCGACCCCGAGTGCCGGTCGTACAGGAGCTCGAACGCATCGGCGTCCATCGACGCCACGCGCTGCATGAGCGCGGCGTCCTCGACGCCGCCTCCGGGCTCCTCGATCGGCGGCATGGGGTCGCCCATACCCTACGCCCGCTCGGCGGAAGCGGCCGCGCCGGCGAGCGCGGGCTCGTCCTGCTCGGCGGGGACGCGCTGCGCCGGACGGACCGGCGCCTCGTCCGGCACCTCGAGCGAGGGCGTCGAGCTCGAGACGGCGTCGCGGAACTGCCGAACACCGCGCCCGAGCGAGCTCGCCGCGTCGGGGAGCTTCTTCGGGCCCAGCACGATCAGCGCGATCACCGCGACGACGAGGAGCTCCATCGGACCGATGTTCGGCATGCGATCAGCTCTTCGCGATCAGGGGGGTGATGGCCTTGACGACGGCGTCCTTCTCGGACGCGACGTCGAAGTCCCGCGGCGCCGGCGGCTTGTCGTTGAGCAGCCGGATGACGGCCGCGTGGCGTGCCTCGACCTGGACGATCGACCCGGCGGCCCCGAGGACCTCCTTGCTCTTGATCCCGATCGCCGCGCCGTTGTAGGCGCTGACGCCCGTGTCCTCGAGCGTCATGGCGAGCTTCAGGAAGCTCGCCTGGTTCGTCATCGGGAACTTGAAGGTCGGCTCCGCGACGGGCGTGCCGCCGAGCTGCTGGATCGTCTTCTTCAGGGCGTCGACGTGCTCGGCCTCCTCGCGACCGAAGACGCGGGCGATGCCCTTCGTCTCGTCGTTCAGCGAGAGCTTGCGGCCCTGCTTGTAGAAGTCCGCCTCGAGGTACTCGAGCGTCAGCGCGTAGTTCAGGATCTCGACGTCGCCCATGTCGCTCTGGGCGAGCGCGCGGGAGACGTTCGGGCCGAGCATCGCGGCGCCGGCGGTGGCCGCGGCGGCGAGCGTGGCCTTCAGGAGGAAGGCCTGGCGGGTGTGGCCGACGACCTCGATCGCGTCGATCGCGCCGGCGTTCGTGGTGGGGAGCTCGTTGGTGCGCATCAGGGGCCTCAGGAGACGATGAAGGGCTTGACGGCCTCGAGGACGGTGGCCTCGTCGGCGGGCTTGGCGAACGCGCCGTCCGGCGTCGGCTTCTTGCCGAGCAGGTGGTTCAGCGCGCCGGCGTGACGGGCCTCGACCGAGTGGATCGAGAGCGCGGCGGCGAGGATCTCGGGGCTCTTGATCTCGCCCGCCTTGCCGAGGTACGCGGCGGCGCCGAGGTTCTCGACGGTCGCGGCCAGCTCGAGCACCGACTTGCGGTCCTCGAGCGGGAAGGTCGTCTCGGGCGCGGTGACCGGGGTGCCGCCGAGCTGCTTGATCGTGTCGGTCAGCACGTCGACGTGGGCCTGCTCGGACTCGCCGAACTTCTTCACGAGCTCGAGCTCGGCGCCCTTGAAGAGGTTCGCCTCGGCGGCCTTCTTGTAGAAGTCGGCCTCGAGGAACTCGAGCGTCAGCGCGTAGTTCAGGATCTTCAGGTCGCCCTCGGCGCTGCCGCCGGAGCTCTTCTCGGTGGTCGAGGCGGTCGTCCCGGCCGCGGCGCCCGACGAGCTGTCGTCGTCGTCGCCACAGGCGGTCAGGAGGAGCGCCGCGCTGCCGGCAGCGCCCACGCCGGCCAGGCGCAGGAAGCCGCGGCGGGAGTCAGGGCGCTCCGTCGCATCGGGGGTGTTCGTCGGGGTGCTCACGGTCGGCGTGTCCTCTCGGCGTTCACCGGGTCGCTCCCGGTGGGTTCACGTGGGTCAACGCCGAGCTTCCGCGATCGGATGCATGTCATCGCCGCCGATCGTCCGGACCGGGGCGCGGCGGGTCGCGCCGGGGCGGTTCGGCTCCGCGTCCGGCGTGGTGCGTCGCCCGTGGTGCCCCGCGGGGTGTCGGCTCGCCCCGCGGCAGCACCGGTTCGATCGTGTATTCCCGGGTCAGCGGCGTCCAGATCGGCAGCCTCTGGCGGGGCACCAT
>JALRCL010000704.1 GCA_023268575.1 Patulibacter sp. | reverse complement strand
CGCCGCGGCGATCGCCTTCCTCGCCTCGCCCGAGGCGTCGTACATCACCGGCAGCACGCTGAAGATCGACGGCGGCCTCGGCGGCTGACGGCCCTCCTCCGGGCCCTGGGCCGCCGCGACGCCGGTGGCTGGGGCGGTCGTGGTGGCCGATGCCCGGGGCGGGACCCGGCCCCTTCTATAGCCTCCGCGCGTCCCCCGACCGTCGGGGCATCACCCCCCGGATGGCGGACGACCGCGCGGAGGCCCGTCCCGCGCGGGGAGGGGCCGTGTACCCCTTCTCGTAGCGCGTCGCTTCCCGCTCCACGCTCCACCCAATCGACAGCAGGAGAACCACATCGTGTCCACCGTCACCCGTGAGGATGTCGAGGCCCTCGTCATCAGCTCCCTGGAGGAGCTGGGCGCCGAGGCCGACGCGCTGAGCCCCACGGCGACCTTCGAGGAGCTCGACGTCGACTCGCTCGACCTCGCCGAGCTCTCGCAGATCGTCGAGGAGAAGTACGGCGTCAAGCTCCAGGGCGAGGACGTCGCGAAGCTCCAGTCGGTCGCCGACGCTGTCGACCTGATCGTCGAGCGCGCCGCGCAGTGACCGCCGCAGCGATCACCGGGATCGGCGCCATCACCCCGCTCGGGGTCGGCGCCGAGGAGCTGTTCACCGGCTGGACCGGTGGTCGCAGCGGCATCGCGGACGGCGAGGGCGCCTGCTCGGACTTCGACCCGACGGCGTTCATGTCCCGCAAGGAGGCCCGCCGGGCCGACCGCACGAGCCAGCTGCTCCTGGGCGCCGCCCAGGAGGCACTGGCGCAGGCGGGTTGGGGCCAGCCGGGCGAGTACGACCAGCTGCCCTATCCCGCCGAGCGGATCGGCTCGATCATCGGGTCCGGCATCGGCGGCTTCATCACGCTGACGGAGAACCACAAGGCGCTGCTCGAGGGCAAGCCGGTCTCCCCGCTGGCGATCCCGCTGCTCATGGCCAACGGGCCGACCGGTCAGGTCGCCCTGCGCCACGGGCTGAAGGGCCCGAGCTACGGCACCGTCTCCGCGTGCGCCGCCGGTGCCCACGCGATCGCGGCCGGCCTGCGCGAGCTGCGCGCGGGCACCGTCGACGCGGTCGTCGTCGGCGGCACGGAGTCGGCGCTCGTCGAGCTCGCCCGCGCCGGCTTCAGCGCGATGGAGGCCCTGTCGCCGACCGGCCAGTCGCGGCCGTTCCACGCCGACCGCAACGGCTTCGTCCTCGCCGAGGGCGCCGCCGTGCTCGTCATCGAGGACGAGGAGCGGGCCGCCGCGCGCGGCGCGACCGTCCTCGGACGCCTGCTCGGCGTCGGCTCGTCGCAGGACGCCCACCACCTGACGGCGCCGACGCCCGACGGCTCGGGCGCCGCGCGCGCCGTGACGCAGGCGCTCGCCGACGCGGGCGTGGCGGCGACGGACGTCGACTACGTCAATGCCCACGGGACGGGCACCCCGCTGAACGACCGCTCGGAGGCGGGGGCGATGGCCCACGCCCTCGGCGACCACCTGCGGACGATCCCGATCTCCAGCCTGAAGTCCGCGATCGGCCACACCCTCGGCGCCGCCGGCGCCATCGAGGCCGTCGCCACGGTGCGCGCCCTGCAGGAGCGCGTCGCCCCGCCGACCCTGAACCTCGACAAGCCGGATCCCGAGCTCGACCTGCTGCACGTGCAGGGCGAGCCGCTCCCGCTGCGGGACACGAACGGCCGTGCGCCGATCGCGCTCTCGACGTCGTTCGGCTTCGGCGGCCACAACGCCTGCATCGTGCTCGGAGGAGCCTGAGACCATGAGCGGACGACCCGGACGCGGAGCGAACGTCGCCGAGTTCCTCGGCCATCGGCTGGCTGACGGGACGGCCCCCGCGGAGGCGCCCCCGGCGCCCCGCCGGGTCCCGACCGGCACCGACCTCACGCCGCTGCAGCGGCTCGAGGCGCTCTGCGACCCCGGGTCGCTGCGGATCATCCGCAGCCAGGTCCTGTCGCCCGCGCTCGGGCCGAAGGCGGCACCCGGCGACGGCGTCGTGGCCGGCCTGGGCAGCGTCGACGGCCGACCGGTCGCGTGCTTCGCCGAGGACCAGCGGCTCCTCGGCGGCAGCCTCGGCCAGCGCCACGCCGACTCGATCGTCCGGCTGCTCGAGATGGCCGGCGACGCGCGGATCCCGGTCGTCGGCTTCGTCGCCTCGGCCGGCGCACGGCTGCAGGAGGGGCTCGAGGCTCTCGCCGGCTACGGCCGGATCTTCGCGGCGCTCACCCACCTCTCGGGTCAGGTGCCGCTGATCTCCGTCCTCTGCGGCACGTCGGCCGGCGGCGGCGCCTATGCGCCCGCGCTCACGGACGTGACGATCATGACCCGCGGCTCGGCGATGTTCCTCACCGGCCCCGGCGTCGTGCGCGACGTCACGGGCGAGGACGTGGACGCCCAGGACCTCGGGGGCGTCGACGTCCAGGAGCGCAACGGCGTCTGCCACATGGTCGCCGAGGACGACGCCGGCGCGATCGACCTCGCCCAGCAGCTGCTGGCGATCCTGCCGTCCAACAGCGACGAGGAGGCGCCGCGCGCCCGCCCGGTGCCGCCTCCGGCGTTCGATCCGTCCGCCTTCGTGCCGGACGTCCCGCGCAAGCCCTACGACGTGCGCGACGTCGCCGCGGCGATCGTCGACGGCGGCCACCTGCTCGAGATCGCGCCGAAGTGGGCACCGAGCGTCGTCTGCGCGTTCGCGCGGATCGACGGTCGCTCGGTGGGCATCGTGGCCAACCAGCCGAAGTGGATGGCCGGCACGCTGGACGCCGAGTCCGCGCAGAAGTCCGCGCGCTTCGTGCGCTGGTGCCACCTGTTCGGCGTGCCGCTCGTCGTGCTCGTCGACACGCCGGGCTTCATGCCCGGCAGCGAGCAGGAGTCCGGGGCGGTCATCCGCCACGGCGCGAAGCTCGTCCACGCCTTCGCCGAGGCCGACGTCCCGAAGATCACCGTCGTCCTGCGCAAGGCGTTCGGCGGCGCGCAGATCGCGATGAACAGCAAGGCGCTCGGCGCGACCCTCGTCCTCGCCTGGCCGAGCGCGCAGATCGGCGTCATGGGGGCCGAGCAGGCCGTCGGGATCACCGGCCGGCGCGAGATCGCCGCCGCCGAGGACCCGGTCGCCCGCAAGGCCGAGCTCGCCGCGGAGTACGCCGCGGAGCACCTGTCCGCCGCCGGCGCCGCGCAGATCGGCGTCGTCGACGAGGTCATCGACCCGGCGACGACGCGCGACCGGCTCGTGTGGGCCCTCTCGATGCTCCGGCGCCCCGCGCGCGGCGAGCACCGGGCCCGCAACGTCCCGCTCTGACCGCCGCCCCGTCCCGCCCCTCCCGTTCCCCGAGGTCCGAATGACCGTGCCCGTGCCCGCCGGCCTGCTGACCGGCCAGCGCTTCCTCATCACCGGCGTCATCACGCGCGACTCGATCGCGTGGCACGTCGCCGCCCGGGCCCAGGAGGCGGGGGCGGAGGTGCTGCTCACGGGGTTCGGCCGACCCAAGCGGCTCACGGAGCGGGCGGCGAAGCAGCTGCCCACGCCGGTCGACGTGCTCGAGCTCGACGTGAACCGCCCGGAGGACCTCGCGGCGGTCGCGGCGGAGATCGACGCGCGCTGGGACGGCCGGCTCGACGGCGTCGTGCACGCGATCGCGTTCGCGCCGGAGGAGGCGCTCGGCGGTCGCTTCCTCGACACGCCCGCCGAGGCGGCGAAGACGGCGTTCGAGACGAGCGCGTTCAGCCTCAAGGCGCTCGGTGCCGCGCTGCTGCCCGCGCTGGCGAAGGCCGAGCACGGCGGCTCGCTCGTCGGACTGGACTTCGACGGCCAGGTCGCCTGGCCGATCTACGACTGGATGGGCGTCGCGAAGGCGGCGCTCGAGGCGACGAGCCGGTACTTCGCCCGCTACGCCGGCCCGCAGGGCGTGCGCTCGAACCTCGTGTCGGCCGGCCCGTTGCAGACGATCGCCGCGCGCGGCATCCCGGGCTTCGAGCAGCTCGCCGACGGCTGGGACCAGGGCGCGCCCCTCGGCTGGGACACGACCGACCCGACGCCGACCGCGGACGCGATCCTGTTCCTCCTCTCGCCGCTCTCGCGCGGGATCACCGCCGAGGTGATCCACGTCGACGGCGGCGTGCACGCCCAGGCGCCGGTCGGCGCCGGCCCGGCCGACGCCTGACCGGGACCGGGCGCCTGCGCGGGCGCCGACCGCCGCAGTACCGTTGCCGCGATGTGCGGTCGCTACACGCTCGGGAGGACCGATCCCTCGGCGTTCGACGACCGCTTCGGGGACGCGGTCGACGCTCGGGCGCTGGGGCGCTACAACGTCGCGCCCACGCAGCCGGTGCCGATCCTCAGCGGCGGGCCGGCGCCGGCGCAGCGCTCGGCGCGGCTTGCCTCGTGGGGCCTGCTGCCGCCGTGGGCGCGGAGCCGCAAGGACCGCCTGAAGCCGATCAACGCCCGCGCTGAGGAGCTGCCGGACAAGAAGCTCTTCGCGCCGCTGCTCGCCGACGCGCGCCACCGCGTGCTCGTGCCCGCCGACGGCTGGTACGAGTGGCTGCGGGCCGAGGACGGCGCCAAGCGCAAGCAGGGCGGCACGGTCGCGGCGCCGTTCCACCACGTCGTCGACGGCGGGGCGCCGTTCGCCTTCGCCGGCCTGGCCCGCTCCGTGCGGGTCGCCGACGAGCCGGGCCCGAAGGGGTTCGAGGAGCTCGAGCCGCTGCTGCGCCTGCCCCCGCGCGAGGGCCACGAGGACGACGGCCGGATCGGCCTGCGCACCGTCACGATCGTGACCTGCGCGGCGAACGCCGTCGCGGCGCGCCTCCACGACCGGATGCCGGTCGTCCTCGCCGGCCCCGACGAGGAGGCGGCGTGGCTGGACCCCGCCGTCGAGGGGCGCGACGCGCTCGAGCTGCTGCGGCCGCTGGCGGACGACCGGCTCGAGGTCCGGCCGGCCTCCACGCGCGCCAACAAGGTCGACCACGAGGGCCCGGAGCTCCTGGACGGCGAAGGATGAGCCGCTCACGGGCCCGGCGGCGCCTGAGCCGCCGGTTCGCGATCGAGGCCGCCCACGTCGGGCTCACCGTCCTCCTGCTGATCGCGAACACCGTCGCGGCCGGCATCACCCTGCTCCTCATCGCGCTCGTCATCCCGGGCTCGGGCCAGGAGCGCGCGTCCGTCGGCGCGAACATGATCGTCCTCGGCGGCTTCGCGCTCGTGACGCTGCCCGTGATCCTCGTCTGGGCGTCCCGCACGACGGCCCGGACGCTCGCGTGGCTGCGCGAGGACCGCGAGCCGACCGAGCGGGAGCGGCTCACGCTCCTGCGCGCCCCATGGCGCGTGATGCGGGTCGTCGGCGCCGGGTGGCTCGTGGCGACGCTCCTCTTCTTCGGCTTCAACACGCAGTACTCGATGCCGCTGGCGATCCGGGTCGGGATCACCGTGCTGCTCACCGGCACGGTCATGGCCGCCTGGGCGTTCCTCTTCACCGAGCGGCTCCTGCGCTCGGCGGCGATCGAGGCGCTCGAGCGCGGCGGCCCGATCGACCGGGCCGTGGCGGCGGGGGTCGTGCGCCGGCAGCTCCTCGGCTGGACCACGGCGACCGGCGCGCCGACCCTCGGGATCGTCGCCGTCGGCATCCTCGCGCTGGCCGGCGTCGAGGGCACCACCCCGACGCGCCTGGGGCTGACGATGGTCGTCCTCGGCGCGACGGTCCTCGTCTTCGGCTTCGTGGTCGAGATCGTCGCCGCGCGCGCGGTGGCGGACCCGATCCGGACGGTCCGCCAGGCGCTGGACCGCGTCGGGCGCGGCGACCTCGACGGCCGGGTGCCGGTCTACGACGGCTCGGAGATCGGCCGGCTGCAGGAGGGCTTCAACCGGATGGTCGTCGGCCTGCGCGAGCGCGAGCGGCTGCACGACCTGTTCGGCCGCCACGTGGGGGAGGACGTCGCCCGCGTGGCGCTCGAGCGCGAGGTGCGCCTGGGCGGCGAGGTCCGCGAGGTCTGCGCGCTGTTCGTCGACATCGTCGGCTCGACCGCGCTGGCGGCCGAGCGCGAGCCGGACGAGGTCGTCGTCCTGCTCAACCGCTTCTTCGCCGTCGTCGTCTCCACCGTCGAGCGCCACGGCGGCTGGGTGAACAAGTTCGAGGGCGACGCCGCGCTCGTCGTGTTCGGCGCGCCGGTCGACCAGGCCGACGCCCCCGACCGGGCCCTCGCCGCCGCCCGCGAGCTCGGTCGGCGCCTGCGCGAGGAGGTCGGCGAGCTGCGCGCCGGCATCGGCGTCAGCGGGGGTCGCGCGGTCGCCGGCTACCTCGGCGCGGAGACGCGGCTGGAGTACACGGTCATCGGCGACCCGATCAACGAGGCGGCGCGGCTCACCGAGGTGGCCAAGGAGGTCCCCGGCGGCGTGGCGGCCGCGGGGCGGCTCGTCGCCCGGGCGGGGGCCGAGGAGCGCGCCCGCTGGGTCCTGGACCATCGCCGCACCCTCCGGGGCCGGGACGCGGAGACGGAGGTCATGGCCCCGGTCGCGACCTGAGCGCGGGTCCGCCGACGATCGGCCGGTCTCCGGCCTCGCGCCGGCCAGAGGCGCCGCAGAGCCGGCCCGCAGCGCCCCCCGGCCGGCGG
>JALRCL010000571.1 GCA_023268575.1 Patulibacter sp. | reverse complement strand
CCCGCGCCGTTCGGGCCGATGAGGAAGTGCACCTCCCCCTTGCGCGCGTCGAAGTCGACGTCGGTCAGCGCCTGGAAGCCGCCGAAGCTCACGCCGAGGCCGCGGATCCGCAGGATCGGCCAGGGCGCCGTCGGATCGCGGCGCTCGCCGCCGACCTCCGGGGCGATCGTGTCGCTGCTCATCGCGGTCCTCCCGCGGTCGTCGTGGCCATCACGCGCCCTCCTCCACCGTGGTCTGCTTCGTGGACGGCCGGCGCTCCCGCAGGCGATCGCGCTGCTCGCGCAGCCAGTCGAAGGCCCCGGCCAGCCCGCGCGGGGCGAACGCGACGACGAGGATGAAGAGCGCCCCCTGGAGGTAGAGCCAGCCCGTCGGCACCGCCTCGGAGAACTCGGTCTTCGCCCAGTTCACGAGGATCGCGCCGGCGATCGCGCCGACGAGCGAGAGGCGCCCGCCGACCGCCACCCAGATGAGCATCTCGATCGACGGCACGACCCCGAGCGAGGTCGGCGAGGTGATCCCGACCACGGGGACGAAGAGCGCGCCCGCGATCCCCGCGAACCCGGCGGCGACCGAGAACGCGACGACCTTCACCGTCGTCGGGCTGTAGCCGAGGAACCGCACGCGGTCCTCGCCGTCGCGCACCGCGACGAGCAGCCGGCCGTAGCGGCTGCGCACGAGCTGGCGGCCGAGCAGGAAGACCACCGCGAGGATCCCGACGATGACGAAGTAGAGCGTGCGCTTGTCGCCCTCGTCGGCGAGGTCGAGGCCGAAGAACGTCATGACGGTCAGCCCGTTCGTGCCGCCCGTGTAGTTCTGCTGGCCGACGAGGAGGATCACGAACGCCGCCGCCAGGGCCTGCGTGAGGATCGCGAAGTACGGCCCACGGACGCGGCTGCGGAAGATCAGCAGCCCGAGCAGCGCCGCGACCGCCATCGGCAGCAGGACGACCATCCCGAGCGCGAACACCGGCGAGCGGAACGGCTCCCAGAGGCCGGGCAGGTCGGTCGCCCCGGTCAGGGACATGAACATCGGCTGCTGACCGTCGGGCGTGTCGGCGAGCTGCAGGTGCATCGCCATCGCGTAGCCGCCGAGGCCGAAGAACAGCCCCTGGCCGAGGACGAGCATCCCGCCCCGCCCCCAGGCCAGCGCGATCCCGACCGCGACGATCGCGAAGACGAGGTACTTCGCCAGCAGGTCGAGCCGGAACGCGGAGAGCGAGGCCGGCGCGACGACGATGAGCAGGAACGCCACGAGGACGAACGACACGCGCGCGGCGGCGTCCGAGCGCTCGCCGATGAGGAGCCGCCGCAGGCGCTCCGCCCGGGTCGGGGCCGGGGCGCCGTCCGACGTCCCGGCTGCGGTGGTCGGTTCGGTGGTCATGCGAGCCCCCGGGTCTGCTGAGCGACGATGCCCTGCGGGCGGACCTGGAGGAACGCCACGATCAGGACGAAGACGATGACCTTGGCCAGGCTGGCCTCGGTCCAGTACTCGATCAGCGAGTTGCAGAGCCCGAGCACGATCGCGGCGATCACCGCGCCGCGGAGCTTGCCCAGGCCGCCCGCGATCACGACGAGGAACGCGTCGACGATGTAGTTCTGCCCGAGCGTCGGCCCGACCGAGCCGAGCTGCGTGATCGCGACGCCGGCCACGCCGGCGAGGCCGGAGCCGAGGAAGAACGTGCGGCGGTCCACGGACGTCGTGCCGATGCCGGAGGCCGCCGCGAGCTGGCGGTTCTGCATGACCGCGCGCATCCGGCGGCCCTGCTTCATCCGGGAGACGACGTACCAGGCGCCGGCGGTGGTCACGACCGCGAGCCCCATGATGAAGAGGCGGTTGTAGGCGACGCCGACGCCGAGCAGCTCGGTCCCGCCGTTGAGCCACGACGGGCTCTTCACCTCGACGTTCTGCGCGCCGAAGATGTCGCGCGCGGCCTGCTGGAGGACGAGCGCCACGCCCCAGGTCACGAGCAGCGTGTCGAGCGGGCGGTCGTAGAGGCGGCGGATCAGCAGCACCTCGAGGGCCAGCCCCATGGTCCCGGCGACGACGAGCGCGACCGGGAGCGAGAGCAGGAAGGCGGTCGAGACGGCGCCGTCGCCGAGCGCCTGCTGGACGACGTAGGTCGTGTAGGCGCCGGCCATGATGAACTCGCCGTGGGCCATGTTGATGACCCCCATCTGGCCGAACGTGAACGTCAGGCCGAGGGCGACGAGCAGGAGGATCGAGCCGATGCTCAGCCCGACGAAGACTTGGGAGAGGAGCTGTTCCACGGTCGTGACTCCGGAGTGCGGGAGCGGACGGCGCGCGGTGGACCGGCCGAGGCCGGTCCACCGCGCGGGGGCGCCGGGCGGAGCGGCGGGACCTCGCGGGTCCCGCCGCCGCGCCACCGGCGCCCCCGCGGGAGCGCCCGTGAGGGCGCGCCCGCCGGCGTCGCGCGATCGCCGTCCTACAGCCCCTTGGCCCAGGGGTAGGTCTTCAGGAACGGGTCGGGCTTGATCGGGCCCTTCGACTCCCAGACGGTGTCGATCAGGCCGTTGGGCTGGATGACGCCGATCCGGGCGGTCTTGTAGATGTGCTGGTTCTCGCCGTCGATCGTGACCTTGCCCTCCGGTGCCTCGAGGGTCAGGCCCTTCGACGCGGCCTTCACCTTCTCGACGTCGGTCGACCCGGCCTTCTCGGCCGCCGCGGCCCAGAGCTTCACGGCGATGTAGCCGGCCTCGATCGGGTCGTCGGTGACGCGGTTCTGGCCGTACTTCGCCTTGTACGCCTTGACGAACTCCTCGTTCACCTTGCCGGGGGTCGTCTGGTAGTAGTTCCACGCCACGATCTGGCCCTTCACCTTGTCGGCGCCGATGCCGCGGACCTCGTCCTCGGCGATCGAGACGGACACGACGGGGAGCTTGCTCGACGGCAGGCCGGCACCCTCGAGCTGCTTGAAGAACGCGACGTTCGAGTCGCCGTTGAGGGTATTGAAGACGGCGTCGGGCTTCGCGGCCTTGACCTTGTTGACGATCGTCGAGAACTCGGTCGAGCCCAGCGGCGCGTACTCCTCGCCGAGGATCTTCACGCCGTTGGCGGCCGCCCAGGCCTTGATCTCCTTGTTGGCGGTGCGCGGGAAGACGTAGTCCGACCCGACGAGGTACAGGCTCTTGGCCTTCTTCTCCGACTTCAGGTACTCGAGCGCCGGGAGGATCTGCTGGTTCGTCGTGGCGCCGGTGTAGAAGATGTACGGCGACGCCTCGAGGCCCTCGTACTGGACGGGGTAGTAGAGGAGCGCCTTGTTGCGCTCGAAGACCGGCAGCATCGCCTTGCGCGACGCCGAGGTCCAGCCGCCGAAGGTCGCGGCGACCTTGTCCTGGCTGATGAGCTTCTGCGCCTTCTCGGCGAAGGTCGGCCAGTCGGACGCGCCGTCCTCGACGACCGGCTCGAGCTTCTTGCCCAGGACGCCGCCGGCTCCTGGGTCGCCCCGGCGGGCGATGTCGACGCCGACGGCTACGCCGACATCCTCGTCGGCGCGCCGGGGGCCGACGCCGCCGGAACCGACTCCGGCGCCGCCTACCTCCTCTTTGGCC
>JALRCL010000462.1 GCA_023268575.1 Patulibacter sp. | reverse complement strand
CGTCCCGCTGGCGGGGGAGCCGCGCCACGCGCAGCCCGGCCCGCTCCAGCCGCCGCAGCTGCGCGCGATGGGTCCCGTCCGTGCTCATCGGGACGCCGTGCAGGAGCGCGTCGTCCGGGCGCCGCAGACCGATCGCCCAGTACCCGCCGTCGTCGGTCGGTCCGAGCGCCGCGTCGTGGTCCTCCAGCGTCGCGATCGCGTGCCGCAGGTCCGCGACGCGGAGCTGGGGCGTGTCCATGCCGATCAGGAGGGCCGGTCCGCCGACGTCGGCCAGCGCCCCCGCGATGCGGCGGTCCAGGCCGCCCGGACGCTGCCGGCGCACCGGGAACCCGGGCGGCAGCCACGCGCCGGGCGAACCGTCCAGCACGCAGACCCGGCGGTCGACGCCCGTCGCCGCGACCGTCGCCAACGTGTCCGCCAGCGCCGCCTCCGCCACCGCGGCCGCCTGCGCCGGCGTGCAGGGCGGGCAGAGACGGGTCTTGACGCGCCCCGGCGCGGGCGCCTTGGCCAGGACGACCAGCGCGACGCCGCTCACGCCATCACCCGCCCCATGTCGCGCGCGGTCCGCAGGACGCCGGCGACGGTGCCGGTGACCTTGGAGCGCCCCAGGCGCGGGTGGTAGTCGACCGGCACCTCGGCGATCCGCCATCCGGCGGCCCCCGCGCGCAGCACCATCTCCAGCGGCCATCCGAACCCGCGGTCGACCATGCCGAGGCGCAGCAGGTCCTCGCGGCGCGCGGCGCGCATCGGTCCGAGATCGCGCAATCGCGCCCCACAGCGGCGGCGGATCGCGGCGACGATCAGGCGGTTGGCGCCGCGTTGGTGCCACGACCACGCGTCGGCGGACGTCGGGTGCCGCGCGCCGAGCACGAGGTCGGCGCGTCCGTCGACGACCGGCCTCGTCACGGCCGGCAGGTCCGCGGGGTCGAGGCTCGCGTCGCAGTCCATGAACGCCACCACGTCGGCGCGGGCCGCGAGCAGCCCGGTCCAGCAGGCCGCGCCGAAGCCGCGCCGGGGCTCGGGCACCACCTGCGCGCCCAGGCGGGCGGCCAGCGCGCCGGAGCCATCCCGGGAGCCGTTGTCCACGACGATCGGCCGGGCGTCGGCCGGGAACCGCTCCAGCACCCACGGCAGCGCGCGGGCCTCGTCGAGGACGGGGAGGACGACGTCGATCACCGGCCCGACTCTCCCCGTCGCGGACCGGACCGTCGATGACGATTCGCGAAACGCGCGCCACGGGCGCGTGACAGGGTGCGGTCGCCGCCCTACGGTCGACGGCGTGCTCCTCGTCACCGGCGGTGCCGGCTTCATCGGTTCGCATCTCGTCGCGGCGCTGCTGGACGCCGGCCACGACGTGCGGGTCCTCGACCGTCGCCCGACGGACGAGCTCGACCCGCGCGCGCAGCTCGTGGTCGGCGACGTCCGCGACCCGGAGGTCGTGCGGGCCGCCCTGGACGGGGTCAGCGCGGTCAGCCATCACGCCGCGATGGTCGGGCTCGGCGTCGACCTCGACGACGTCGTCGACTACGTGTCCCACAACGACCTCGGGCTGGCGGTGCTGCTGCGGGCGCTGGCGCCCGATCCGCGGCCCCTGGTCCTGGCGTCGAGCATGGTCGTCTACGGGGAGGGCCGCTATCGCTGCTCGGCGCACGGCATCGTCGCGCCGCCCCCGCGGGACGCGTCGGCGCTCGCCGCCGGACGGTACGAGCCGGGGTGCCCGCGCTGCGACGCGCCGCTGTGGCCCGAGCCGGTCCCCGAGTCGGCTCCCACCGATCCCCGGAACGTCTACGCCGCGACGAAGCTGCACCAGGAGCACCTGCTGGCGGCGTACGGCCGCGAGACCGGTGCGCGCACGGTCGCGCTGCGCTACCACAACGTCTACGGTCCGCGGATGCCGCGCGACACCCCCTACGCCGGCGTCGCGGCCCTGTTCGCCGCAGCGCTGGCGGCCGGGCGCGCGCCGCGCGTCCTGGAGGACGGAGCCCAGCGGCGGGACTTCGTGCACGTGCGCGACGTGGCCCGCGCGAACGTCCTGGCGCTGACCGGCGATGCGCACGGCGCCTTCAACGTCTGCTCCGGTCGGCCCCGGACGGTGCTGGAGCTCGCGACCGCGCTGCACCGTGCCGCGGGCCCCGGAGCGCCACGTCCCGAGGTGGCCGGCGGGGCGCGCCTCGGTGACGTCCGCCACGTGTTCGCCGACCCGGATCGTGCGCGCGCGGTGCTCGGGTTCGCCGCCCGCGAGCCGTTCGACGCCGGGATCGCCGCGCTCGCGGCCGAGCTGGCGGTGCGATGAGCGACCGCGGCGCGATCCTCGTCGTCGACGACGAGCCGACGATCGCCGAGGTGGTGCGTCGGTACCTGGAGCGGGCCGGGTACCGCGTGCACACGGCGGGCGACGGGCATGCGGCGCTCGCGGCGCCCGCCGTCGACCTCGTGGTGCTCGACCTCATGCTGCCCGGCGTCGACGGGCTGGGCGTGCTGCAGCGGCTGCGCGAGCGCGACCCGGCGCCGGCGGTGATCCTCCTCACCGCTCGTGGAGAGGAGTCCGACCGGATCGTCGGCCTGCGGCTCGGCGCCGACGACTACGTCGTCAAGCCCTTCTCGCCGGGCGAGCTCGTCGCGCGCGTGGAGGCCGTCCTCCGTCGGGCGCAGCCGACCCGCGATCCCGGGCCGCCGGTCGTGCTGGGACCGTTGCGGATCGACGTCGCGGCGCATCAGGCGACCTGCGGGGACGTCCCGCTCACCCTGACGCAGCGCGAGTTCGACCTGCTGCTGCACCTGGCGCGGCACCCCGGTCGCGCCTTCAGCCGCGAGGAGCTCATGGAGCAGGTCTGGCGGCACGCGTTCTACACCGACACGTCGACGGTGACCGTCCACGTGCGGCGGGTGCGGACGAAGCTCGCTGTCCATCCCCGCGGCGCCGAGCTCATCGAGACCGTGTGGGGCATCGGGTACCGGATGACGGAGGCCCCGTCGTGCGCCTGACGCTGTCGCTCGCGCTGGCGGTCGCGGTGCTGCTGGCGCTCGCGAGCCTCGCCGTCTACGGCGAGCACGCCGCCTGGCTGACCCTCGCGACCTTCGTGCCGATCGGGACCGCCGCGGTCCTCGCCGCCCACGCCCTGGTCGCGCAGCGCGGTCGGCTCGGGGGCCTGCGTCGTCAGGGCCTCGCGGCGGTGGGCCTGCTGACGGCGATCGTCGCCGCGGCGGTCGGGACCTTCGTCCTCGTGATGTTCCTCTCGCCGCACGACGCGTTCTTCGTGGTGCTCCTGGCGATCGGGACGTCGCTCCTGGCGGTCCTCTGCGGCTGGTTGCTGGCGCGCGGGGCGCTCGACGACCTCGATGCGGTCCGCGCGACCCTCCGGGCCGTCGGCGACGGGGAGCGGGACCGGCGGACGACGGTCGTCGGCGGCGGGGAGCTGCGCGAGCTCGGGCGGGCCGTCGACGCCATGGCCGAGCGCCTGGCCGGCGAGGAGCGGGCGCGTCGCGACCTCGTCGGCGCGGTGTCGCACGACCTGCGCACGCCGATCACCGCGCTGAAGCTCCTGACCGACGCCATCGGCGACGGGATCGTCGACGAGGCGACCGCTCGCGACTACGCCGGCCGGATGGGCGTGCACCTGCGGGCCCTGTCGGGCCTGATCGACGACCTCTTCGAGCTGTCGCGCCTGGAGGCCGGCGACCTGCGCTGGTCGATGCAGCAGGTCGCCATCGACGACCTGCTGCGGGAGACCGTCGAGGCCATGCGCCCGCAGGCGGAGGCGTCCGAGGTCGCCGTCCGCGCCGTCCTCGCCGCCGGCGATCCGCTCGCCGTCCGCGGCGACCCGGACCGGTTGCAGCGCGTGCTGTTCAACCTGATCCAGAACGCGATCCGCCACACGCCCGCGGACGGGACCGTGACCGTCCGCGCGGCCCGCCAGTCCGGTGGCCTCGAGATCGAGGTCCTCGACACCGGCGAGGGCGTGGCCGAGGCCGATCGCGAGCGCGTCTTCGAGCCGCTCTACCGCGGCGATCCGTCCCGCACCGACGGCGGGGCCGGCCTCGGCCTGGCCATCGCGCGCGCGATCGTCGAGGCGCACGGCGGACGGATCTGGTTCGCCGACAGCGACGCCGGCGCGTCGGTCCGCCTGCTGCTGCAGCCGGCCTGAACGGTGGCGCCGGAGCGTGTGCGCTGCCGGGTCGTCGTGCGTGCCGACACGATGAC
>JALRCL010000832.1 GCA_023268575.1 Patulibacter sp. | reverse complement strand
GCCTTCGTGCCCGGCGCGAACGGCGCGAGCTCGAAGGCGCCCATCGGGCCGTTCCAGAAGACGGAGCCGGCGCCGAGGATCTCCTGGCGGTAGGCCTCCGCCGTCTTCGGGCCCACGTCGAGGCCCATCCAGCCGTCGGGCGTGTCGACGCCGTCGATGTCGCGCTGCTCGGTGTCGGCGGAGAACTCGCGACCGACCGAGAGGTCGACGGGCAGCAGCAGGCGGCAGCCCTTGAGCTCGGCGTCGCGCAGCGCGCGGGACGCGGGCTCGACGCCCGCCTCCTCGCAGAGCGAGCTGCCGACCTCGTGGCCCTGCGCCTTGAAGAACGGGAACGCCATCGCGCCGCCGATGAGGATCGTGTCGGCGCGCTCGAGGAACGCGTCGATGACCCCGATCTTGTCGGTGACCTTCGCGCCGCCGACGATCGCGACCAGGGGACGGCCCGGATTCGCCAGGATCCCCTCGAGCGTCTCGACCTCGCTCTGCAGGAGGAGGCCGGCGGCGGCGTGCTCGACCTCGTGGGCGATGCCCTCGGTCGAGGCGTGCGCGCGGTGCGCGGCGCCGAAGGCGTCGTTCACGAAGACCCCGTCGGCGAGCGCGGCGTACGCCTTGGCGAGCTCGGGGTCGTTCTTCGTCTCGCCCGCCTCGTAGCGGACGTTCTCGAGCATGAGGATCCGCTTGCCCTCGACGCCCGGCTCGAGCGCCGCGGCGGCGGCCGTCACGGCGTCGCCCACGACCGCCGGAGCGAGCGTGACGGTCTCGCCGAGCAGCTGCTGCAGGCGCGCGGCGACCGGAGCGAGCGAGAGGGCCGGATCGACGCCCTTCGGCCGGCCGAGGTGGGCGGCGAGCACGAGCGCCGCGCCGTCGGCGAGCAGCCGCCGGATCGTCGGCACGGCCGCCCGGATCCGGGTGTCGTCGGTGATGATCTCGTCGGGCGCCGGCGAGTCGACCGGGGCCGGGCCGGCGAGCGGCACGTTGAAGTCGACGCGGACGAAGACGCGCTTCCCGCCGACCTCCAGGTCGTCGAGCGTGCGGATCGCGGCCGGCGTGGTCGAGGCGTCGGAGCTCATGAGCGGTCCTGTCGTGCGGAGTCGGTCGTCCGGCGGAAACGGGCCGGGACCGCGCTGCTGCGCGGTCCCGGGGTGCGGCCGCCGCCGGGCGGCCGCGTGACGTCGGCGGCCGCTGTGGCCGCCGACGTCGCGTGCGTGGGTCCTAGAGGATCTTGCCGACGAGGTCGACGACGCGGTTCGAGTAGCCCCACTCGTTGTCGTACCAGGAGACGACCTTCACGAGCGTGCCGTCGATGACCGACGTGAGCTTCGAGTCGAAGATCGAGCTGTGCGGATCCGTGACGATGTCGGAGGAGACGATCGGGTCCTCGGTGTAGGCGAGGATGCCCTGCATCGGTCCCTCGGCGGCGGCCTTCACCGCGGCGTTGAGCTCCTCGACGGAGGTCTCGCGCTCGGCGACGAGCGTCAGGTCGACGACCGAGCCCGTCGGCACGGGGGCGCGGACGGCCATGCCGCTGAGCTTGCCGTTGAGCTCCGGCAGGACGAGGCCGACGGCCTTCGCGGCGCCGGTCGAGGCCGGGACGAGGTTCGTCGCGGCGGCGCGGGCGCGGCGCAGGTCGCTGTGCGGCGCGTCGAGCAGGCGCTGGTCGCCGGTGTAGGCGTGGATCGTCGTCATCAGGCCGTGCTTGATGCCGACGGCGTCGTTGATCGCCTTGGCGAACGGCGCGAGGCAGTTCGTCGTGCAGGAGGCGTTCGAGACGACGTGGTGCTTCGACGCGTCGTATTGGTCGAAGTTCACGCCGAGGACGACGGTGATGTCCTCGCCGGAGGCCGGCGCGGAGATGATGACCTTCTTCACCGAGCCCTTGAGGTGCTTCTCGGCGTCGGGGCGCTTCGTGAAGAAGCCGGTCGACTCGATGACGACGTCGACGTCCAGCGAGGACCAGTCGATGTCGGCCGGGTCGCGCTCGGCGAAGACCTTGATCGGCGCGCCGTCGACGACGATCGAGTCGCCGTCGACCTCGACGGTGCCCGGGAAGCGGCCCAGGATCGAGTCGTACTTGACGAGGTGGGCGAGCGTGCCGGGATCGGTCAGGTCGTTGACCGCCACGAACTCGATGTCCGCCCCCGCGGCCTTGGCGGCGCGGAAGACGTTGCGGCCGATCCGGCCGAAGCCGTTGATGCCGACGCGTACGGGCATGGAACCGTCCTTGGGATCCGAGTCAGGTCGAGGGCGTCCGGGCCCACTCCGACCGGACCTGACGGCCGACGCGGGCGACCGGTCGGAGGCTATAGGAGCGGGCCTCCCCCACGCCGTGCGCCGGGCCTCCGGTGCGTGGCGCGTCGCCGCTCGTCACTCGCCGGTGCGGGTGCGGTGCAGCTGCGCGTAGATCTCGCGCGCGACCTTCCCGGGCAGCCCGGGCGTCGCCTCGAGCTCCTCGCGGCTCGCGCCGACGATCCGGTCCGGCGAGCCGAAGTGGGCCAGCAGCGCCTTCTTGCGCGCCGGGCCGACCCCGGTCAGGTCGTCGAGCACCGACCCGGTCATCCGGCGGTCGCGCCGGCCGCGGTGGTGGGTGATCGCGAACCGGTGCGCCTCGTCGCGGACGCGCTGCAGCAGCTGGAGCGCCGGCGTGTCGTGACCGAGGACGATCGGGGTCGAGCGACCGGGCAGGAAGACCTCCTCGATCCGCTTGGCGAGCGATACGACCGCCACCCCGCGCTCGAGGAACGGCTCGAGCGCCGCGAGCCCCGCCGAGAGCTGACCCTTGCCGCCGTCGATGACGATGAGGTCCGGCAGGCTCGCGAACGACGCGTCGCGTCCCGGCTCGTGGACCGGCTTCTCCTGCTGGCGCGTCCACTGCGCCAGCCGGCGGCGCAGGACCTCGTTCATCGACCGGAAGTCGTCGGGCTGATCGTCCTCGAGGTCGCGGATGACGAACCGGCGGTAGTGGTCGTTCGCCGGCGCGCCGCCCTCGAGGACGACCATCGACGCGACGGTCTCCGTCCCCATGAGGTGCGAGATGTCGTAGCACTCGACCCGCATCGGCATCCGCTCGAGACCGAGGATCCGCTGCAGGTCGCTGAGGGCCTCGACCCGCTGCTCGCGCTGGCGCTCGGCCTTCAGGCGCTCCTGGCCGAGCGCGAGCTCCGCGTTGCGCCGCGCCATGTCGAGCAGCCGCCGCCGCCCGCCGCGCTGCGGCTTGAGGACCTCGACCCGGGCGCCCCGCAGCTCCCGCAGCGCGCCGGCGAGCCCGGTGACGTCGGCCTCGTCGAGCTCGTCGGGCACGAGGACCGTCGGCGGGATCGTCGTGGCGCCGTAGTAGCGCAGGAGGAACTGCTCGACGACCTCGGGGACCTCCCCCGAGACGCCGGAGAGGTAGAAGGAGTGGCGGTCGGTCAGCGAGCCGTCGCGGACCTGGAAGACCTGTGCGTTGGCGTCGTCGCCCTCGACGGTGACGGCGATCGCGTCGAGCGTGCCGATGCTCTCGCCGGTCACGCGCTGGCGCTCCAGGAGGGAGCGCACGGCCTGCAGCCGGTCGCGCTCGCGGCCGGCGCGCTCGTACTCCTGCGCCGCCGCGGCGTCGTGCATCCGCGCCTCGATCTCCTCCTCGATCTCGCGGTAGCGGCCGGAGAGGAACGACATGACGCCGTCGATCGCGTCCCGGTACTCCTCGCGCGTGACGTACCCGACGCACGGCGCGGTGCAGCGGTCGATGTGGAAGTCCAGGCACGGCGAGCCGGAGCGCCGGCCGGGCTCGCGGCCCTCGCAGGTGCGGAACTGGAACAGCCGGCCGAGGAGGTCGAGCGTGTGGCGCACGCGCTTGGCGTTCGAGTACGGGCCGAAGTAGCGCCGCCCCGCCTTGTGCTTCTCGCGCGTGAGGTACACCCGCGGGTAGTCCTCGTCGAGCGTGACGCAGACGTACGGGTAGGACTTGTCGTCGCGCAGCCGGATGTTGAACTCCGGCTGGTACTGCTTGATGAAGCGGTTCTCGACGAGCAGCGCCTCCGTCTCGCTGGAGACGAGCACGAAGTCGATGCTGTCGGCGACGTCGACCATCTCGACCGCGCCCCGGGTCACCGGGTTGACGAAGTGGCTCGCGACGCGCTTGCGGATCGAGCGGGCCTTGCCGACGTAGATCACGCGACCCTGCTCGTCGCGGAAGAGGTAGACGCCCGGCCCGTCGGGGAGCGCACGCCGCTGCTCGGCGAACCGCTCGCGGCGGGCGTCGGGGGTCGACCGGGCCATCCGATCGAGCATAGGGCCCGGCCGCGACGGGCCCCGCCGCGCGAGGAGGACGGAGGCGGCGACGACCGGCCTCGCCGCGCGAGGAGGGACGGAGACGGCGGCGCAGGCGGCGGCGGGCCGCATTGCCACCCGGTCGGCACGATCCCGGCACCGGTTCGGCGCGCGACCGCCACCGACGGGGGCTGGAGCCGGCACGGCCCTCGCGGCGACGCTGCCGTCCATGCCGCACCCCCACCCCACGCGCGGCCAGGCCTCGGTCGAGCTCGTCGCCCTCCTGCCGCTGCTCGCGCTCCTCGTGCTGGCGATGCTGCAGGCCGCCTTCGCCGGCTACGCCGCGTGGTCGGCGACCACCGCCGCCCGCGCCGGGGCGCGCGCCGCCGCGGTCGGCGAGGACCCCGTCGTCGCCGTCCGCCGCGCGGCGCCCCTCGGAGGCGCGGCCGCGCGCGTGACCCGCCGCGAGGACGCCGTCGTCGTCGCCCTGCCGATCCCGCGGGTGCTGCCGGTCGCGCTGGGTCGCGTCACCGGCCGCGCGCACCTGGAGCCCCAGGGATGAGCTCGCGCCGCGCCCGCCGTCGCCGGCGATCGGCCGCTCAACGGGGCCAGGCGAGCGTCGAGGTCATCGCGCTCGCCCCGCTCGTGCTCGTGGTCGCGACGGCGATCGTCGTCGCCCTGCAGGCCCAGCGGGCCGGCGAGGCCGCCGGGGTCGCGGCCCACGCGGCCGGGATCGCGCGGATCGCCGGGCGGGATCCGGTCGCGGCTGCTCGCGGCGCCGTCCCCGCCCTGCCGCCCGAGCGCCTCCGGATCCGGGTGACCGGATCCCGCGTGACCGTGCGCGTGCGTGCCGCAGGTCCCCGCGTCCTCGTCGGGCGCTTCGACGCGGAGCGCACGGTCGACGTGCGGCGGGCCGAGGAGGGCCGATGAGCGTGCGCCGCCTGTTCCTGCGGCCTGGCGACGCGCTCGACGCGACGCCGTCCGCCGTCGTCGAGGACGCGCCGCCGGATCGTGCGCTCCGCGCCGCCACGGACCCCGCTCCGCAGGACCTGACCCTCGTCCTTGCGCGGCCCGACCGCGCGGCGCTCGCCGGGGCACGGGCGGCAGCCGCCCACGGCGCCGGGGTCGTGGCGTGCTGGACCGGTGCCGAACCCGGATCGGGGTCCCCGGAGGCGCGAATCGCGTCGGCCGGGGCGCGCCGGGCCGCCCGCGCCGCCGCGGGGTGCGGCGTCGACGTCGCTGCGCGCGGGCGGCTCGCGCACGTCGCCCTGCCGGCCGACGACGCGCAAGCCGTGGCCGCGGTCGCCCGGCTGCGCGACCTGGGTCTCGGCCTGGTCGTCGTGCTCGCCGGGCCGTGGGGCGCGCCGTTCGTCCCGCTGCTCGAGCAGCGTCGCGCGGTGCTTGTCGACGGGTCCGACGCCGCCCGTCGGGCTTGTCGCGCGGCGATGGCCCGCCACGCGATCGACGTCCGCCCGCTGCCGGGGACGACCGGCCCGGTGTCGCGCGCGCTGCTGCGGGGTGGCTGGGGCGGGCGCGCCTGCGTCGACCGCCGCGACGGCGAGGTCGGCCAGGCCTTGCCGTTGCTCGTCTCGGGCCTGTTGATCGTGTTGCTCGTCGTCGGCGCGCTGGGCGGGGTCGCCGCCGCGATGGGTTCGCGAGAGGACCGCCAGCGCACCGTCGACCTCGCCGCGCTCGCGGCCGCCGACCGGATGCGCGCCGACTGGCCCGACCGCGCCGGGGTCCCCGCGCGGCTCAGCCCCGACGCCTACCGCCGCCGCGCGGTCGCAGCCGCCGCCGCGACCGCGCAGCGCAACGGGCTCGACGACGTCCGCGTCGACTTCCCGGACGGGGCCGGTGCCGCCACGGACGGCGGCCCGCTCGTGGTGCGCGTCCGCGCGGGCGGGCGCACGCTCGTGCACGGGGTGTCGTTCGACCGCTCCGTCAGCGCCACCGCCGAGCTCTCCCCACCCGCGCCGACGCTCGACGAGGCCGCCGCCGGCGCGGAGTACGACGGCGCGCTCGCCCACCGCGACGGCAAGCCGAACCGGACATTCTGAGACCACGATCCCGAGCCCAATTCGGTGAGGGCGTCCATTGGCGTTCCGCCAAACATTGCTGCGACCTCCGGCCGCGGGACGGGGATCAGCGTCACGGCCAAATCGGCTTTCGCGCGGTAGGCGCGGAAGGTGAAGTGCGGCAGGCCGCGCATCGCCTCGTCGATCGCGGGCTGCTGCGCCTTCGCGGCGGCCGAGGGCTCGGCGTCGTCCTCGACCGGCCCGGCCACGACCTCGAAGTGCGAGAAGAGGCGGGCAATTGCAGCGCGTTGGGCCGCTAGGGTTGCTCCGTCCGTCGCGGTCGCCGCCGCCTTGATCGCCGCTACGGCGTCCTGCAGGGCGGCGGTCGGCGCGTTGAGTGCGTCGCGGAGCCTCGTCGCCTGTGCGTGGCGGTCGCGGGCGCGCTTGATCTCCTGTTGCAGTTCGCCCTTGACGGCGCGCCACTCGGCGGCCGTGAACGGCGGCTCGTCGTCGAGCATCGAGAGCTGCCCATTCTTGAGGCGCGCCTCGGCCTTGCTGATCGCTGCTGCGGCGGTCTGCGCCTCAGCAGCGGCATCGGCGGCGGCGGCCCTAATCTGACCCTCGGCCGCGTCCTCGATCATCACCTCGGAGAGGACTTCCGACACCAGAAACTCACGAACGGCCGCGTCGATCTTCGCCTGCGGCAGCGCGGGCAGTTCACAGCTCGTCGTGCGGTCGTCGCGACCGCGGCAGCGGTAACTATCGCGCGACGACCGCGAGTCCCGGCGCGGGTACATCGACGCCCCACACTCGCATTTGAGCAGCCCGCCGCCGAGCAAGTGGGCGTTCGCGTGGCGACCGCCGGTCGCCCTGCCGCGCCGCTCGGCGGTCGCCGTGCGCAGCGCGTGCGCGCGGTCCCAAAGATCTTGATCAACGAGAGGTACGTGAGCCCCTCGCTCGCCACCGCCGACGATCCCCACGTACAGCGGCTGGTCGAGCCGCTCGCCGACGCGTCCGCCGGTCCAGCGGCCGCCGTTCGCCGTCGGCGCGTTGTCTGCCTCCAGCGCCAACGCGATCGACCGCCGCGACGCGCCCTCGACGTACTAGCGGAAGATCCGCCGCACCACGACGGCCTCGGGCTCGTTGACGACCAGCCCACTCCCGCTCGGGCCGAAGTCGTACCCGTAAGGCCGCGGGCCACCGTTATAGCTGCCGCGGGCGCGCTTACCCGGCACCGATCGCCGCACGCGCTCGGCCAGCATGTCCCGCTCATATTGCGCAGCTAGTGCGATAACGCCTCGTGTCATGCGCGCGCCCGGGTCGGCGGCCGAATAGCTACGGCCCGTCGTGTCGAGGGGAGTAATCCCCAGCTCGTCGAGCCGGTCCAGCAGATTCAGCGTGTCGACCGCTGAACGGCCGATCCGGTCGACGTCGCCGCCTACCAGCACGTCGAACGCGCGGTGCTCTGCGGCGTCGCGCATCGCGTCCAGCGCTGGACGTGAGGACTTCGCGCCCGAGACCCCGCGCTCGACGTAAACGTGCTCGTCGGCCAGCTCCCACCCCTGCGACGCGACGAACGCCCGGCAGCGGGTTTCCTGCTCGGCGAGCGAGTGCCCCTCCTCGGCCTGCTTGGCCGACGAAACTCGGCAATAGACCGCTGCGCGCTTCATGAACGCAACGATACCGACCCGGTCACTCTGAGAGTAAGTGGTACGACCGTCGGAAAAGCCTGCTAATACGGCCGATCCCCCGCCCTCGAAGTGGTACGACCGTCTGGAACCCCCCATTTTTGTGGGACCACCGCGGCGTATCTCGGCCGCGGCGGCCGACGATCGTCGGTTCTTGCAGCGGCCGCCAGGAACACCAGCGTCCCTTGCTCCCCGCCCTCCCGACGGTCGCCCTCGGCGGCCCGCGCTGCGAACGTCGCCGAGCGCGGTCGCGGCGGCGGGCCGCTCGGCGGTCACCGGGCCGTCCGGGGTGGCTGCGGTCGGGGTGGTCGCGATCTTCCGGCGCGGCTCGCGTTGCTTTGGGTTGCTTGGTTGCTGCTGCCGGAGGCCGAGGTCCCCGCCGGGGGCCGCCCCCGGGGGCTCCCCGGCCGCCCAAACTTTATGTCCTAACGCTTACGTAAGGACTCAAAAGTCAATAGGATCTGGCTTGCCCGCTGCCGATCCGATCGATTAAGCGACCGACGATCATGAACCCGCTGCCCACTCCTACCGCCTCCGCCGTCGTCGCGTACATCCGTACGTCGTCCGCCGAGCAGGGCAAACGCTTCGGCCCGGCAGCGCAGCGCGAGACGATCCGGCGCTTCGCCGCCGCCGAGGGTCTGCGGATCGTCGCCGAGGTCCACGAGGACGTAAGCGGGACCGTGCGGGCCGACGACCGGCCGGGCATGCAGGACGCCATCGCCGCCGCGTTCCGGTGGGGCGCGGGGTCGCTCGTGGTCGCGGAGCGGTCGCGGCTGGCGCGCGAGGAATTCGTGGCCCACGACGCCCTGCGCGCGCTCAAGGGCGTAGGGCTCGGTGTGCTCTACGCCGACGGCGGGAACGGCGACGACGACTCAGACCTCCTCCTCGACGGCATCGGACACGTCCTCGCCGCGCACGACCGCCGCAGGACGGTCGCGCGGCTCAAGGCGGGCAGGGACGCGAAGGCCGCCGAGCAGCCGCACAGCCGGGCGCAGGGCGGCCGCCTGCCGCATGGGTACCGCCGGACGCCAGACGGCGGCGTGGCGATCGACGCGGAGGCCGCGGCCGAGGTCCGGGCCGCGTTCGAGCTTGTGCGGGATCTGCCGCTCGCGAAGGCCGCCGCGGCGCTCGGCGAGGCGACCGGCCGCCGCTGGCAGCCGAAGACACTTGAGCGGATCATCCGCCGCGATGACTACCGCCGGGCGCAGCCGGGCCGGATCGTCGACCCTCGCGTCTGGACGGCCGCGAACGCGGCCCTCGACGCGCGGCGGCGGCGACCCTAGCGACCCGGGGAACGCGGCGGGGCAGCCTGGCTAGGGCTGTCTATCGATCCAGCGGGCTCGCGCCGGGGCCTCGATCAGGCGGGCCTGTGCGCGGGCGTCGAGCAAGCGGGCTCGCGCCCGGGCCTCGGTAAAGCGGGCGCAGGCGTG
>JALRCL010000388.1 GCA_023268575.1 Patulibacter sp. | reverse complement strand
GCGGATCACGTCCGCCCGGCGCGTGCGCCGCGGGGTGCGGGCCTGCGTGCAGGCGCTCGGCGGCACGGTGCGCGGGGCGCGCCTGCGGGCGGGGTCGCGAACGGCGCGGGTCGACGCCGACGACCAGGTGCGCTGCCGCGTGCTGCGGGCGCCGCGCGCGACCCGCGTGCGGGCGTCCGGCACCGACGCGTTCGGGCACCCGGCCCGCGCCACGGCCCGGGTCCGCCGCGGCTGAGCGCGCCCGCGCGGCCGGCCGGCCGCGCGGGCACCGCAAGCGCCTCGACGCCGCGCGCGTCGCGAGCGCTCACCGCAGGTTGCCGCGGCGGGCGAGCTTCAGCAGCCGCTCGGCCGCGAGCTTGCCCGGACCGCCGCTGATGCCGCCCGTCGGGTGCGTGCCCGCCCCGGTGAGGAAGAGCCCCGGCACCGGGGTGTCGTAGGACCCGAAGCCCGGCGCCGGGCGAACGGGGCCGAGGCGGAGCATGAACGGATCGACGTGGTAGACGTTGCCGTCCGGGACGTTGAAGCGCGTCTCGAGGTCGGGCGCGCCGAAGACCCGCCGGTCGATCTCCAGCGTGTCGAGGCCCTCGTAGTACTCCGCGGCCTCCCCGAGCACCCGGTCGCCGATCCGGTCGCGGACCTCCTCCCACGGCTCCTTCGGCTTCGACGGCACGATCCCCGACCAGATCCAGAGCGTGTCCTGCCCCTCCGGCGCCTGGGTCGGGTCGATCGCCGTCGGCACGATGCCGATGAACGGGATCGGGTCCGGCCAGCGCCCGGCGACCGCCTCGTCCCAGCCCCGCAGGTGCTCCTCGTAGGTGTGCCAGCTGATGACCGGGCGACGGAGGTCCAACCCGTCCTCCCGCCAGGCGTTGTGGCGACGGACGTCGAGCTGTCCCGAGAGCGCGACGTCGATCTTCAGGTTGCCCGCCCCGGTGCTCGTCGACGGGATGAGCGCCGCCCGACGCTCGAGCTGCTCGGGCAGCGTGCCCGGCGGCAGGAGCTGGTTGAGCGTGACCTTCGGGCTGCAGGCCGCCATCACGACGTCGGCCGAGAGCTCCTCCCCGCTCTCCAGCCGCACGCCCGTCACCCGTCCGGCGCGCACGACGAGCTCGTCCACGCGCGCCGAGGTCCGGATCGAGCCGCCGTAGGACTCCAGCGCGCGCGCCAGGGCCCGCGGTAGGGATCCCGACGCCCCCTGGATCCGGGTGTTCATGATCCGGTGGCAGATGCCGAGGTAGACCATCGCCCACCCCGAGCCGTCCTGGGTCATCCAGCAGAAGGGCGGCATCGCCGCGAGCGCCGCGCGGACGAGCGGGTGATCGAACCACTCCTCGATGATCTCCTGGTGACCCGAGGGCGCCATCCGCGCGACGGGCAGCAGGTCCTTGCGGTGCTTCAGCGCCTGTGGGAGCGACCCGAGCACGGTCCGCAGCCCCGGGTTCGTCGGGTGCGCGTTGAGGAACGGCAGCGCGAGGTCCATGGCCGCGTCGAGCATCCGCGCGAACTCGAGGAACGCCCGGGCGTCGCGCTGCGAGAAGCGACGGATCTCCTCGGCGGTGCGCCGCGGATCGTGCCAGAACGCCAGCGACGCGCCCTCGGGGTCCAGGTGCACGTGGTACGGGTCGGCCGGCAGGTGCACGAGCCCGTGCTTCTCGAGCTCGAGGTCCCGGACGATCGTCGTCGTGTGGTGCAGCGAGGCCTGGATGCCACCCTCGCTGAAGACGTGGTTCGGCGCCGTGTCCGGGAAGAGCACCGTGTCGGTGAGCATGCCCCCGATGTCGTGGTGCGCCTCGAGCACCGTCACGCGCGCGCCGGCGCGGGCGAGGTAGGCCGCC